>NZ_JBHXBG010000099.1:0-21067 GCF_042726755.1 Promicromonospora sp. NPDC060271
CACACCAGCCCGAAGGCTGAGGTCACTTGAGGGTGACGGTGGCGCCGGCGCCCTCCAGGGCAGCCTTCGCCTTCTCGGCGGCGTCCTTGTCGGCGCCCTCGAGAACCGGCTTCGGCGCGCCGTCGACCAGGTCCTTGGCCTCCTTCAGGCCGAGGGACGTGAGCGCGCGCACCTCCTTGATGACCTGGATCTTCTTGTCACCGGCGGCCTCGAGGATGACGTCGAACTCCGACTTCTCCTCAGCGGCCTCGGCCGGGGCGCCGCCAACGGGGCCCGCGGCAACGGCGACCGGGGCGGCCGCGGTGACGTCGAACTTCTCCTCGAAGGCCTTCACGAAGTCGGACAGCTCGATGAGCGTGAGCTCCTCGAAGGCGGACAGGAGCTCGTCGGTGCTGAGCTTCGCCATGATGGCGTTCCTTTCAGTTGGCGCTTCGCGGGCCGGTGCGGCCCGCGAGAAGCAGGGGGTTTTTGTTCTGGCGCCACCGCCTGGTCAGGCGGCAGCGCCCTCCGACTCCTGCTTCTGACGCAGGGCATCGATGACGCGGGCGACCTGGGCGGGCTTGGCGGAGAAGGCGTAAGCAGCACGCGTCAGCGTGGCCTTCAGACCGCCGGCCACCTTGGCCAGCAGAACCTCGCGGGACTCGAGGTCCGCGAGCTTCGTGATCTCTGCAGCGGACATCGGGCGGCCGTCGAGCACGCCACCCTTGATGACCAGAGCAGGGTTCGCCTTGGCGAAGTCACGCAGACCCTTCGCAGCCGTGACCGGGTCCCCGGTCACGAATGCGATGGCGGACGGGCCCTTCAGGTCGGCGTCGAGACCATCGACACCGGCCTCCTTGGCCGCGATCCCCGTCAGCGTGTTCTTCACCACGGCGTAGGTTGCGTTGCCGCTGAGCGACCGACGCAGCTCCTTGAGCTGCGCGACGGTGAGCCCGCGGTACTCGGTCAGCACGGCCGCGTTGGAGTCGCGGAACTTGCCCGCGATCTCTGCGACTGCGGCTGCCTTGTCCGGCCTCGCCATGGCAATCCTTCCGGTGGTGGTACCACCGTCCCCTGGGGCAGCTGCCCCGGGCGTGCCCCGGAAGATGAGAAAGAGCCCCGGCGCAGGCGCACGGGGCTCGGTTCGCGCGGCAGAGCCGCACTCGAGTTCGTCACCTGCGCAGGCCCCCGCTCTCAGCGGGACTTCGGTCTTCTTCCGCTCTGCAGGAGAGCAGCGTCGGACAACCGGCGGTCTTGGGTTACGTTGCTAAGGTAACACGATCCTGGAGGCGGTACCGCATCGGCACGGGGTGGCCCGCGCCACACGCTGCCTGACGGCGGCCGCTCTGCCGGCCGTCAGCGCTCCAAGCCCTCCAGGGACCCGAAGCACACGAGCGGCGCGGGTTCGGGCTCGTCCGCCAGCGCCGCGGCGAGCGCGGCCTCCGGGTCGTCGGTGGCGCGCAGGTGCGCGTGGAAGCGCGGCATCACACGGGCGGCGACGGCGTCCGACAGCGGGGCGACCGCCGCGACGACGGCGCGCGCGCCGAGGCGCAGGAGGACCGAGGTCAGTCCGAGGACCTCACCCCCGACCACCTGGGAGGAGCCGCCGACCTCGCACGCCGACAGGATCACCACCGAGCCGGGCAGCCGGGTGCCGTCGAGCTCGTGCGCGAACAGTGGGCCGTCCGCCAGGTCGACGGAGGCGAAGAGCGGGTTGTCGGCGTCGTGCCGGCCATGGGTCGCCAGGTGCACGATGTCGTGCGTGGCGAGCGCCTCGCGTACGGCGGTCGTCGTGGCCGCCTCGCCGGTGAGGACCGTCGCGCCGGGCCACATCTCGCCGACCGCCCGCACCTCGCTCGCGCCGAGGGTCACGCCCGGGCCGTGCGCCGCGAGGAGGCGGTGTCCCTCCCCCGGCCGTGCGTGGGCCCGTCCGCGTGCAACGTAGGAACGCATGGTGGTGCGCTTGCCCCTCCGGGAAGGGAGCGCCGTCCACGGGACGCCGACGAGCGGGTCCCTGCCGACGACGTACAACGAGCCGTCCGCGTCCAGCGGTATGGCGAGGAACTGGTCGAGGGCGTCCAGGTTGCGGGTCAGCGAGCGCCGGGCGGCGGCACGCAGGGCCGCAGGCACCAGGTCGTTGGCGCACACGCCGAGGTCGGCCCGGGCGCGCAGCACCCGTTCAGCGACGTCGGCGCGTGGGCCCAGCTCCACGGTGCGCGCACCGTGCGCGTCCAGGCGGACGCACCGCAGGGCGCCGTCGAGCACCAGGTAGTTGGCGACCACCGCACCGTCGTCGCGGGTGGTGAGCAGGCGCCGCACGTCCGCGACGGTGGCGGGGCGTTCCTCGGCCACCGCCTCGTCGGCGCCCGTGCGGTGCCAGGCGCGTTCGCGGGCCGTCGCCAGCAGCCTGCCGGAGCGTTCGAAGAGGTGGGCTCGTTCGGAGGCGTTCCCGCGGTTGGTGAGGGTGCGGGCCCGGACGGCGAGGCCGCGGGCCTCCGTGACGAGGGCGCGTACGGCGGCGTCGTCCGGTGCCGCGGCGCCGCCCACCCCCGCGAACGTGGCACGCCCGCGTTCGACCGCCTCGAACAGCGCGTCGGGCCTGCCGGTGCGCACGGCCGCCGCGACGTCGGTCCGCTGCAGGTCGACGCCGTGCGCGGCCGCGGCCGTCACCGACTCGACGGAGCCAAGGCCCACGCGGTGGTCGGCGAGCAGCCCGAGGCCCAGGGTGACCGCTTCGATGCCTGCGGTCCGGTCCCCCGCCGCGAACGCGATCTGCGCGAGGACCGTCTGCCGCTGGATCCGGGTGGTCAGCGGAGCGTCGGTCATGTCGTCCGGGAGGTTGTCGAGCACGGTGCGGGCGGCCGCTACGTCGTCGGCGAGGAGATACCAGTGCGCGGCGACGAACCGTGCGGCCAGGCCGGGATGCTGTCCGAGGAGCGGGTCCACCTCGTCGCCGGCCTCAGCGGCTTCGATGGCCTGCTCGGCGCGGTGGCGGGCGTCGTCGGGCACGGGGGCCTCGCCACGCCGGACCGGCAGGAGGATCGCCTCCAGCTCCGCGACACGGGCGATGGCTGCCCGCTGCGGATGGCCTACTCCGGCGTAGTACTGCCTGACGAAGGCCGCGACGGTACGGGCCTCGTCCCACCGGTGCAGCGCCATGAGGCAGCGGGCGCGAAAGTACTCGGCCTCCGCACGGTGCGGCGCGCGGCCGGGACCGACCATGCGGGAGATGGCCTGGGTGAGCACGCGTTCGGCGTCCTCGAGGAGCCCGGCCTCGTAGAGGACGGCACCACGGCCGATCTCCAACAGGCCGTCGGCGCGCTCCGGGTCGGCGGCGCGGGCCGCCTCCATGGCCTGGAGCGCACCGGGCAGGTCGCCGAGCGCGTACCGCACGAAGCCGGTGTTGTGCAGGGCGAGGGAGGCGATCGACGACGTGCCCGCGCGCACCGCCTGCTCGTGACAGGCGTCGAAGTCCTGGAGCGCCGCGTCAAACCGGCCCAGCTCGATGGCTGTCGCGCCCCGGTTGAGCAGCATCGTCGCGAGGTCCCGCCCGCCCAGCACTCCCGGATCCGCGAGCACCCGGTCGAACGCGGCCATGGCATCGGCCAGCCTGCCGGAGCGCTGCAGGAGCAGGCCGCGTGCCCCCTCGACGACGGCGGCGAGGCGTGCCCGGACCGCGGGTGGCGCCGTCTCGGCGCGGGCCTCGGCGTCCTCGAGGATGGCCAGCGGCTTGTCGAGCGCGTTCTCGATCGCGTGGACGGCGACCGCCTCCCCGGTCAGGGAACGCACCATGCCCTCGGCCCAGCGCTCGTGGTCCCCGGGCTCGAGATCGGCGAGGTCCACGACACGGAGCCGGTCGAGCACGGCCTGGAACCGCAGCAGAGCGTCACCCGGCCGCGAGCGGGAGTTGAGGTCCCGCGCGGCCAGCAGCTCTGCCTCGAGTTCCGGCCACATGCTGTCCCCTAGCCATTTCCACGCCCTCGTGAGGCGTCAGGCGGGACACGCTAGCGGGGTCGGATGTCTTGTGTCACCGCCCTTTCCGACGCCGCAGGTCAGCGGCTCGGGCCTGGACGAAGGTGGCCACCGGGGCCACTATTCACCCGCCCAGGGATCAGGCGCTGGCGAGGCCCTCGACCGAGCTGAAACAGACCAGCGGGACCGGCTCTGCGACGTCCTTGAGGGCCGCCGCGAGCGCGGCCTCCGGGTCGTCGGACTCGCGGAGGTGGGCGTGCAGGCGCGGCATGACGCGGGCGGCGAGCTCGTCCGAGAGCTTCGCGACGGACGCGATCACCGCGCGCGCCCCCAGACGCAGGAGCACCGACGTCAGGCCAAGCACCTCGCCGCCGAGCACCTGGGTGGAGCCGCCGACCTCACACGAGGACAGGATCACGACGGAGCCGGGCAGCGGCGTCCCGTCGAGCTCGTGGGCGAACAGCGGGCCGTCGGCGAGGTCGATGCTCGCGAACAGCGGGTTGTCCGCGTCGTGCTGGCCGTGGGTGGCGAGGTGCACGACGTCGTGCGTGGCGAGCGCCGTGCGTACATGCTCGGTGACGGCGTCGTCCCCGGTCAGCACGGTTGCGCCAGCCCACTGGCTGCCGACCGCATGGACCTCCTCGGTGCCGTGCCGCACGCCAGGCCCCGCAGCCGCGAGCAGCCGTCGCCTGCCGCTCGGGCGGGCGTGGGAGCGGCCCCTGGCGACGTACGAGTTGACGGCGGTGCGCAGGCCGCTGCGGGACGGGAGCGCGGTCCAGGGGACGCTGAGCAGGGGTTCGCGGGCGACGACGTAGAGGTCGCCGTCGGCTCGGAGGGGGGCGAGGAGGATGTCGTCGAGCACCTTGAGGTTGCGCGCCAGAGAGGCGTTGGCGGCGGCTCGCAGCGGTGCGGGGATGAGGTCGTTGGCGGCCATGGCGAAGTCGGCGCCCAGACGGCGGACGCGTTCGGTCACGTCGTCGGACCTGCCGAACTCGATGGTCCGCACGGTCCGGGCGTCGACGCGGACGCAGCGGAGCTCTCCGTCGAGCACGAAGAAGTTCGCCACCACCGCGGTGTCGTCGCCCCGTTCCGAGAGCACCCGGCGCACCTCGCGGGCTGTCGTCGGCCGTTGCACGGCTCCCGCGTTGCCCGCGTGCTGCCACGACCGTTCCCGCACCTCGTTCTGGATGCGGTGCGCACGACGGGTGAGCCGCTCGCGGTCCTTGGCCTCTGCGGCACCGAGCTCGCGCGCCTTGGCCAGCAGTCCGCGGGCTTCGGTGAGGAGCGCAGCGGCCTCTGGATCGTCAGGCGGGGTGACCCGCCCTGTGCCGGCGAACGTCGCGCGGCCCCGTTCGAGGGCGTCGAACAGTACCGCCGGGCGGCCGGTTCGAGCGGCAGCCCTGACGTCGACGTGGTTCAGGTCCTCGCCGTGTATGGCGGCGGCTGTGACCGACTCGACCGAGCCCAGTCTGGTGCGGTGGTCCGCGAGCAGGTCCAGCCCGGCCCGCACCGCTCGCAGACCTTTGGCTCGGCTGCCCGCCGCGAACGCCAGCTGTGCCTGGACCGTGTAGTGCTGGACCCGCATCGTCAGCGGTGCCCTTGCCAGACCACGAGGCAGATCAGCCAACGTCTCACGTGCCCTGTCGAGATCACCCGCGAGCAGCAACCACTGCGCTGCGACAAGGCGCGCGGCATGGCCGGGATGCTGGCCGAGGACGGGCCCGGCGGCATCGCCGTCGCGTACTGCGGCGAGCGCCTGCTCTGCCCTGCGGAGGAGGCCCCTGTTCGTCGGGGTCTGCAGTCTGCGACGAACGGGAGCAAGGAGTGCCTCCAGCTCCAGGACGCGGGCAAGCACCGCCCACTGCTCGTATCCCGCCGCCGTGAAGTGAGAGCGCGCTCGAGCGGCGAAGGTCGAGGCATCCTCGAAGCGGCGGAGCGCGAGAAGGCAGCGTGCCCGCACGTACTCGGCGATGGCGTGGTCGGTGCGTCGTCCCGCCTTGAGCAACTGCGGGATGGCCTCCTCCAGCAGCGCCTCCGCCTGTTCCAACAGGCCGACGCCGTACAGCACCTCGGCCCGGCCGAGCAACGGGATCCCGTCGTCCTGATCGGGCGCGATCTCTCGCGCGGCGGCCATCTCGGCAAGCGCCGCGGGTGCGTTGCCGAGCATGCTCAAGTAGTAGCCGGCGTTGTGCCGGGCGAAGGCGACCAGGACTGGCGCACCCGCTGCTTCGGCATGCCGCACGGCCGCGAGATTGTCCGCCAGGGCTCCATGGACGTCGCCGAGATCGGACAGGGCAAAGGCTCGGTTGAGGTAGGCCATCGCCAGGTCCCGCGGCGCCCCGGCATCGCTCACTGCCAAGACCTGGTCGAAGAGGCGGATCGCTTCCGCCGGTTCCCCCGCGACCCGGAGCAGAAACAGTCCTCGCTGACCAGCGGTCACCGCCTCGATGCGGCGGCGCTCCGTCCCGTCGAGCAACCGCGCTGCGTCGAGTGCCCGGTCGAGCGCTTCCAGTGCCGTCGGAAGGTCCCCGGAGATCGCAAGGTCCGCCTGTGCGAGACCCATCCAGGACCGAGCGATGAGCCACGCCCACGTCACCCGGTCGGCACCAACCACTCCCGTGTCGCCGTATTGACCCAGGTCTCGGAGCAGAGCCTTGAACTCACGGCGAGCGCGGCTCGGGCGGGCGCGAGTGTTCCAGTCCCGCGCCCTCTCGAAGCGCTCCGCGAGCGCCTCGAAGCCTGTACCACTCACCGCGCCCCCAAATCAGCTCATCACACCGGCACTCCAGGCACCTCCGCGTAGAGATCCCCCACCTGAAGCACAGCATGCCAGGCATCACCGACACGCCCCGTCACGTCTGACGCCGGTACCTCACCAGCAGCCCGACGCGCGTACATCGCTCCCGCCAGCTGACCCGCGAGATACGGCGCGGAGAACGACGTTCCGCTCCAGGTCCCGAAGCCATGGGTGAAGTCGTCCGGGTCGATCGCGTACCGCAGCCCGTCCGCGGTCCGCTCACCCTGTGCCGCTCCGTCGAACGTGGTGGGCATGCTGCTCAGCACCTGCACGCCCGGGCGGACCGCCGCGATCCAGGGACCGTCGTTGCTGAACTCGGCAAGGGTACCGTCCGGGTTGGACGCGGCTACCCCGAGCAGCGGCGTGTACTCGGGCCGGAGATCGTGCGCGTCGCCTGGCACCACCCCGTTGCGCGTCCGCCGGACCGGCGGTGCCCACCCCGCCGGGAACGCCTTGCGCGAGGACCCGTCATTGCCTGCCGATACCACCACGAGCACGCCGGCCCGACGTAGGTCACGGAGCCGGCCCCGGTAGACGCCCTCGTAGTCGTCGTCGTCCTCGGGGTGCTCCAGGTAGTAGCCGCTCGCGATCACCACGACGTCGACGGGGAAGTATCCGGGAACTCCCGCGAGTCCGCGGAGATGGAACTCCAGCAGCCGCTCCACGGAGCGCGCGAAGTCCCACTCGGAGGCCGTGCCGTCCCCGCCGTACACCCGCACCGGCAGCAGCGCCGCGTCAGGGCAGATCTGGTGGACCACACCCGCGATGAAGGTGCCGTGTCCGGCGAACGGGTCCAACGGGGAGGCGTTGCCGTCCCGCCGCCCCTCCCGCTCGGCATCGATGTCGTCCTCGGGGTACGTCCCGATGGGCTGACCGTCGAGCGCCGCATCCCGGAGCACGACGGTTCCCGGGGCGTCGAACCATGGATGCCGCCCGATTCCCGTGTCCAGGATGGCGACAACGGGCCGGTCGACGCCCGCGTGGGTCACCAGAGGCGACGTCCCGTCCGCCTTGCGGACGGGTGGGGCGCCCGGGTACGTGGCGGGCACCCGCGTGTCCGGATCCCCGAAGCCGCCGTTGTTCCGGTGACCCATCACCACATGGTCCAGCGACACCCGCCTGCGGTTGTCGCCCGCTTCCTCCGCCACCGCGGCCACCAGCCCGAGCGCGTCCCAGTCGTCCCGCACGTCGTCGAGCCGCACCTCGACGTCGGGCCGGGCGCCCACGACGTCGGCACCCGCGCGCGACGGCGCCTGCTGGAAGTCTCCGGTCGTGACGGTCACACCGTTCTCCCGGGCGCGGGCGGTGATCATCTCGACCAGCGCGTTGTGCCCGCCCTCGGAGTCACCCCGGACGATCACCCGGTCTCGCACGTAACGCGTCGGCGCCATGCGCCCACCGGGGAGCCGGTCCGTGGCTGGGTCCAGCTCCCGGACCGGCCGCCACCCCCCGGCGTGGTCCCGGACGTGCATTCCCTCGGGCATGGGCTCACTCACGGCAGTACCTCTCCATCGATAGGCGCACTCGGCCAACCCCGCCGCGCCCCCACAGCCGGGTCAAGGAATTCAGCGATTCAGAAATTCAGAGTTCGATGACCGGCGTGCTCACCGCGCCGCCGCCGCCGTCGGTCCGGCGAACCACCAGGCTCGCGCGGCCACGCTCGACGGAGTCGAAGGCGAACCGGCCGTCCTCGTCGGACGCGACGGTCACGACGTCGGCCCCCGGTCGGTGCAGCTCGACGGAGAGGCCGGCCGCCGGAGCCGCCCAGCCGTCGATCCGCACCTTGCCCCCGGCAGCCGGGGACAAGCTGATCATGACGGTCAGCGAGTCGTGCGTGAAGGTAATCGTCTTGGCCTCGGCGGGCGCCGCGTCATCTGCGCGTGCTGCGGCGGCGGCCCCCCGGACGCCCGCGAGCGGCGCGTCGAGATAGACGGCCTCCATGAGGTCGGCCTCCAGGCCAGCCAGCGTGATCGCGAACAGTGAGCGCTCCACGAGGTCGCTCGGCACCGGGTCAACCGCGTCGACCAGCTCGGCAAGACGGGTCAGCACAGCCCCGTCGTCGGCGTCGAGCATGCCCTTCGGGTCGTACGAGAGGTCCCCCACGGCCTCGTCGTCCTTGTTCGGTTCCGGCGTCAGGTCCACGAGAAGTCCCCCTGCTCGTCGAGGATGGTCCGCAGCTTCGCCAAGCAGCGCCCACGAGTCGAGCCGATGGAGCCCATCGGCATTCCGATCGCCGCCGAGATGTACCGGTAGTCCGGCCGATCGGCGAGCGAAACCAGACGCAGCAGCTCTTGGCAGCGTCCGGGTAGTTGTTGGAGCGACATCCACAGGATGCGATCGCGTTCCTCGCGCAGGATCTCGTCGTCCGGCAGCGGATCCTTCGCGGGTAGTGCCATCGGGTGCTCGGGGCTGTCGTCCGGGAGCTCGGTGCGGCGCTTCTCGTCGTCGCGATGCTTGCGCACCGCCTCCCAGGCCGCGCGCTTCGCGGTCACCAGGAGCCACTTCAGGACGGCCTTGGGCTCCGCGATCGTGTCCGCGTGCCGCACGAGCGCGACCCAGGTGCTCTGCACCACATCGTCCGCGGCGTCGTGCTCGACCCCCTGTGCGCGGACCGTGTGCCAGAGCAGCGGCGTCGCCTCGCGAACCAGGTCGCCGAGCGCCTGGCGGTTGCCCTCGCGGTACTCGGTCAAGGCGATCGCAGCGCGATCGCCGAGCGTGGGCCCGGACCCGTCGACGTCGGGCAGGGCCTCCCTTGATCCTGTCATTGCACCACGGGATTCTCTGCTGGCGGATGTCTCCACGTCCGATGCCAGACGCGGACCACTTGGACCAACCGAGTGTACGGCGGGGGTTACGGATCCGGGGCGGTATGACCCGGGGAGGTAAAACACTGTGCCCATCAGGCACCCCCTCTCCCTCGACGCACGTCGGCTCGATGCCGCTCATCAGACAAGAGGGGTGAGCGGCCCGTTCGATACATCGTGCTGAACCAAGATCAAAAAGACCCGCACCCCTTGCGGGATGCGGGCCTTCTTGCGCTCAGAGGAGCTCGGCTCAGGCCGAGAGCTCGTCCAGGAGCTTGGTGGTCCGGCTCTGGTCCAGCGGGATGCCGGGGCCCATCGTCGTGGTCATGGTCGCCTTGCTGATGTAGCGACCCTTCGACGACGACGGCTTGAGACGGAGGACCTCGTCGAGCGCGGCCGCGTAGTTCTCCAGCAGCTGCGCGTCCGTGAAGGAGGACTTGCCGATGATGAAGTGCAGGTTCGCGTGCTTGTCGACACGGAACTCGATCTTGCCGCCCTTGATGTCGGTGACAGCCTTGGTCACGTCCATCGTCACGGTGCCGGTCTTCGGGTTCGGCATGAGGCCACGGGGACCGAGCACCTTACCGAGGCGACCGACCTTGCCCATGAGGTCCGGCGTGGCGACGGCCGCGTCGAAGTCGGTGTAGCCGGCGGCCACCTTCTCGATCAGGTCGTCGCCGCCGACCTCGTCGGCACCGGCCGCGCGGGCCTCCTCCGCCTTGGCGGCGTTGGCGAACACGATGACCTTGGCCGTCTTACCCGTGCCGTTCGGCAGGTTGACCGTGCCACGGACCATCTGGTCCGCCTTGCGCGGGTCCACGCTCAGCCGGAACGCGACCTCGACGGTGGCGTCGTACTTGACCGTGGCGGTCTCCTTGGCCAGGCGGATGGCCTCGAGCGGCGAGTACAGGTTCGCGCTGTCGATCTTCTCCGCGGCGGCGAGGTACGCCTTGCTGCGCTTTGCCATAGTTCTCTCTCCTTGTGGTCGTAGCGGGCCTCTCGGCCCTGCCACTGCGGTGACCGACGACGTCCGCCGGTCGCCTCGTGCGGTCCGAGGCAGGGTGCCTCGGAGGGAATCACTCCGAGACGGTGATGCCCATGGAGCGGGCGGTGCCCGCGATGATCAGCGACGCGGCGTCGAGGTCGTTCGCGTTCAGGTCCTGCAGCTTGGTCGCGGCGATCTCGCGGACCTGATCCTTCGTGATCGTGGCGACCTTGACCGTGTGCGGCGTGGGCGAGCCCTTGGGCACACCGGCGGCCTTCTTGATCAGCTCGGCGGCCGGCGGGGTCTTGGTGATGAACGTGAACGAGCGGTCCTCGTACACCGTGATCTCGACCGGGATGACGTTGCCGCGCTGCGACTCGGTCGCGGCGTTGTACGCCTTGCAGAACTCCATGATGTTCACGCCGTGCTGACCCAGCGCGGGGCCGATCGGCGGAGCCGGCGTCGCCGCACCAGCGTTGATCTGCAGCTTGATGAGGCCGGAGACCTTCTTCTTCGGGGGCATGCGTTTCTACCTTCTGTTCGGTTGGGCCGACGCCGTGGGCGATGACCCGGTTGCAAGTGCTGGGGGACGAACGATCAGATCTTGGCGACCTGGTTGAACCCCAGCTCGACCGGGGTCTCCCGGCCGAAGATGGAGACGAGGACCTTGAGCTTCTGGGCCTCGACGTTGATCTCGGAGATCGAGGCAGGCAGCGTGTCGAACGGACCGTCCGTGACGGTCACCGACTCGCCGACCTCGAAGTCCACGTGCACCGGGGCCTTGCCGCCGGTCGACGCGGCGCCGCCTGCTGCCGGCTGGCCGGCCTGCGCCGGCTGCTGCAGCATCGAGGGCGCGAGCATCGAGTAGATCTCGTCGAGGTTCAGCGGCACCGGCTGGTGCGTGTGCCCGACGAAGCCCGTGACGCCCGGGGTGTGCCGGACGGCGCCCCACGACTCGTCGGTCAGGTCCATGCGCACGAGGACGTAACCCGGGATGCGCACCCGGCTCACGATCTTCTTCTGCGCGTTCTTGATCTCGGCGACCTCTTCCATCGGAACCTCGACCTGGAAGATGTAGTCCTCCATGTTCAGGCTCTGGATGCGGTTCTCGAGGTTGGTCTTCACGCGCTTCTCGTAACCCGCGTACGAGTGGATGACGTACCAGTCGCCGGACTGTCCGCGGAGGGTTCGCTTGAACTCCTCGACCTCGTCCACGATGACGTCGCCGTCGGCGTCGACGGTGCGTCCGCCGGTGGCTGCGCCCTCGACCTCGCTCTCGTCCGTGGTCTCGGCGTCGGTGTCGACCGGAGTCTCGGCGTCCGCAGGCACGTCGGCGTTCTCGGCGTCCAGGGGCGCGTCGACGGCCGCATCGTCGCCGTCGGTCGGCGAGACGTTCTCCGTCTGGTCCAGAGAGTCCTGGGACACGAAACGAACCTGCTTTCTCTTCGTGCGCCGGGGCTACGCCCGGCACGTGTGTGCGTACTTCTACGAGCTGTGTTCGCCCATTGTCGCGCGAAAGTGCCGCGAAGCGACAATCAGCAACAGGCGAGAACGGTCACAGCGAAGTACTGCGCAGCGTGCCCCATCTGCTTGTCCGGCGCACCCGGACCGACGTCGACCGTGATCGAGGTCGTCCACGACGGCGTCAACGTGCCGTCGCCGAGGACCGGATCAGCCGAAGACCCAGCCGGCGAGCATGCCGAACGCGTAGTCCAGCACCACGACGAAGAACATGACCACGACCAGGAAGACCAGCACCACCGTCGTGTACGTCATGAGCTCGGAGCGCGTCGGCGAGACGACCTTCTTGAGCTCGGCCACCACCTGGCGCACGAAGAGCGCGATTCGGGCGAAGATGTTGCCGCTGCCCTTGCTCGGACGCTCCGCGGCGCTCTGGATCACCTCGGTGTCGCTCACTGCTACCCCACTCCTGTGGCCCGGCGCGCCGACTGGCGCGGACTGGCTTGCCAGGTCCACTCACGTGGGCCCGCTGCGCGCGGCCCCGCTGGGGTTCACGCTGGCAGGGTAGACAGGACTCGAACCTGCAACCTGCGGTTTTGGAGACCGCTGCGCTACCAATTGCGCCACTACCCTCTGCGTTCGATCCCTTGTCAACTGTCCGCACGGACCTCCGGAGAGGCACGCCGCTTCAGGTGAGGATCGATCACCGAGGCACAACTGTACGGTACCGGGCGCTGTAGGTCGAACTCGTTCCTGACGAGCCCTTGGGGGTCTCGACAAGCTCGACCGACGAGGGTCGACCAGCGGCGACGCGCCGGGGCGGTGTCCGTCGAACGGTGGACAGCAGGTGCAGCCGAACGGGCGTCCCGCCGAGGACGTCGGCGGGAGCATGCTCGACGGCATGCAGACATCCGACCCCCTGGCCGTGCGAGTACGCGGCCTCCGCAAGCGCTACGGCAACGCACGCGCCGGCTACAAGGACGCCGTCGCCGGTCTCGACCTCGACGTCGCGACGGGCGAGATCGTGGCGGTCCTCGGACCGAACGGCGCCGGCAAGACCACCACCGTCGAGATCCTCGAGGGCTTCCGCGACCGCGACGACGGCGAGGTGTCGGTGCTCGGCGAGGACCCCCGGCACGCCGGACGCGCCTGGCGGGCCCGGATCGGCGTCGTCATGCAGGACTCGCGGGACATGAGCGAGCTCACCGTCCTGGAGAAGGTGCGGGCCGCCGCTGCGTCCTACCCCGACCCGCGCGACCCCGCGGAGGTCATCGCAGCGGTGGGGCTGGCGGAGAAGGCCCGCGCGCGGACCCGCGGGCTGTCCGGCGGGCAGCGGCGTCGGCTCGACGTGGCGCTCGGCATAGTGGGCAGACCCGAGCTGCTGTTCCTCGACGAGCCGACCACCGGGTTCGATCCTCAGGCCCGCCGGTCCTTCTGGGACCTCGTGACGGGTCTGCGCGACGACGGCACCACGATCCTCCTGACGACCCACTATCTCGACGAGGCGGCCGAGCTGGCCGACCGGGTGGTCGTCGTGCGGGACGGCGTGCTGGCCGCCTCGGGGACGCCCGAGACCCTCGGCGGCCCAGAGGCCCGCACACCGGTCGTCGCATGGGACGACGGCGACGTGCGGCGCACCGAGCGGACGGACCGGCCGACGGCCGCCGTCGCCCGGCTGATCGCGAGCGCCGGACCCGACGGCGAGGTGCCCGGCCTGACCGTGACGCGGCCGACGCTCGAGGACGTGTACCTCGCGATGATCGGCGAGGCGCCGGTGGACGACAGCAAGCTCGGCGAGCAGGGCAGGGAGGCGGCGTGATGGGCGCGACGAAGGGGGCTGGCCTGGACAGGCTCGACCGGCGGGAACGGGTCGAGCAGCGTACCGCGCTGCCCGGTGTGCTCCGCCTCGGGCTGGTGCGCGGCGGCGTCGAGCTGCTGCAGTTCGTCCGCGAACGCGACTCGGTGGTCTTCGGGTTCGCCTATCCGATAGTCATGCTCGCGATCTTCGCGACGGTGTTCGGCGACGACGACCCGATCGTCGCCGACGGCGTCACGGTCAGCTTCGCGCAGTACTTCCTGCCCGGCATGGTCGCGACGGGTGTCATGCTCTCGACGTACCAGACGCTCGCCCTGTCGATCGCCGTCGAGCGGGACGACGGGACGCTGAAGCGGCTGCGTGCCACGCCGCTGCCCGCGACGTCGTACTTTCTCGGCAAGGTGTTCCTGTCGCTGGTCACCGTGCTCGCGCAGACGGCCCTGCTGCTCGTGGTCGCGGCGCTCGTCTTCGACGTCCCGCTGCCCGACTCCGCCGGACGCTGGGCCACGTTCGCCTGGGTCTTCGTGCTGGGCACGGCGGCCGGGGCCGTCTGCGGGGTCGCCTACTCGTCGGTACCCCGGTCCGGGCGGTCCGCCAGCGCGGTGGTGGTGACGCCGCTCCTGGTCCTTCAGTTCACGTCCGGGGTCTTCTTCTCGGTCGGTCAGCTGCCCGGCTGGATGATCGACCTGTCCTCCCTGTTCCCGCTCAAGTGGATCGCGCAGGGCATGCGGTCCGTGTTCCTGCCGGACGCCTTCGCCGCGGCGGAGCCGGCCGGGGCCTGGCAGTCCGGCGCGACGGCTGCTGTACTGGCGGCATGGCTGGTGGTGGGGCTCGTGATCGGCACGCGGACGTTCCGGTGGCGGCGGCACGATGACGGCTGACCGCGACCAGGGTCTGGCACGCCTGTACGCCGGGTGGGAGGACCAGGTGCGGTGGTGGGACGCCGCGTTCGGCGTGATCATCGCGCTGACCGCCGTCGCACTGCTGCTGGACGGGACGCGGGGAACGCGGCTCGCCGTCGCCTGCTCGGCGATGGGCGTGATCGTGCTGGCCTATCTGCTGTGGGGCGCACGGGCGGCCAGGACCCGGAACCAGCGGCTCGCCGTGCTGTACCTGTCGGTGCTCGTGATCGGCACGGGGGTGACGGTGTCGCAGGGCGGCGTGGCGTCGCTGCTGCTGTTCATCGCGTTCGCACAGGTGTGGATGCTGCTGGAGTCGATACGGCAGGGTGTGGTCGGCTGTGTCGCCCTGACGGTCGCGGTGTCGGTCGGTATCTCGTCGCAGTACGACTTCGACGTCGCGGTCATGGGCGAGGTGGTGCCGCAGATGCTGGTCACCCTCGTGTTCGCGATCGGGCTCGGGCTGTGGTTCCACGTGGCGATGCGCCGGGCGGAGGAGCAGGTGCGGCTGCTCGGCGAGCTGCACGCCACGCAGAAGCAGCTCGCGCTGACCAGCCACGAGGCGGGGGTACTGGCCGAGCGTGAGCGCCTGGCCCGCGAGATCCACGACACGCTCGCCCAGGGGTTCACGAGCGTGGTGATGCAGGCGCAGGCCGCGACGGCGGCCCTCGACCTCGGGGACGACGCCGCGGTGCGTGAGCGGCTGCACGTCGTGGAGGACACGGCGCGCGACAACCTCGCCGAGGCCCGCGCCCTGGTGGCGGCGTTCGCGCCGGTGGCGCTCCAGGACGCGTCGCTGCCCCAGGCGCTCGGCCGGCTCGGCAGCCGGTTCGCCGAGGAGACCGGCCTGGCGGTGACGGTGGAGACGGGTCGGGTCGGGGCGCTGTCGCCGACGGTGGAGGTGGTGCTGCTGCGGGCCGCGCAGGAGGCGTTCGCGAACGTGCGGCGGCATGCGCGGGCACGCTCCGTCGTCGTGCGGCTGGGGCAGGCGGAGGGTGAGGTGACGCTGACGGTGTCCGACGACGGGCGCGGGTTCTCCGCCGAGGCCGTCGACGGGTTCGGGCTGGCGGGGATGCGGGAGCGCCTACGGTCGGCGGGCGGGACGCTGGCGGTCGGGCCGGGGAACGACGGCGGCACGACGCTGTGCGCCCGTGTGCCGGTCGACGGGCAGATCGACCCGGCGGTCGCCGGCCGGGCGGGCACCGGGCCCGATACGGCGGCGCGCACAGCTACCGGAGAGCACGAGAGGACACAGGGGGTGGCCGGATGATCCGGGTGCTGGTGGTGGACGACCATCCCGTGGTGCGGTCAGGGCTCGCGGGCATGCTCAGCGTGGAGGGCGACCTCGAGGTGGTGGGCGAGGCCGCGGACGGGCAGGAAGCGGTGGCCCTCGCGGCGGAGCTGCGGCCCGACGTCGTGCTCATGGACCTGCGGATGCCGGTGCTCGACGGCGTGGCCGCGACCGCCGGGATAGTGGGCACCGGACCCCGCGTGGTGGTGCTGACCACGTACGACACCGACGCCGACATCCTGCGCGCCGTCGAGGCCGGAGCCACCGGCTACCTGCTCAAGGACACGCCCCGCGCCGAGCTGGTCGCAGGGGTCCGAGCGGCTGCCCGGGGCGAGACCGTGCTCGCCCCCAGCGTCGCGACACGCCTGGTCAGCTCGGTACGCGGCGCCGCGGAACGGCCCTCCGCCCGAGAGGCGGAGGTGCTGAAGCTCGTGGCACTCGGCCGGTCGAACGCACAGGTCGGACGCGAGCTGTCCATCACGGAGGCGACGGTCAAGACGCATCTCATCCGGGCGTTCGCCAAGCTCGGTGTCGCCGACCGGACGGCAGCGGTGACCGTGGCCAGGGAGCGGGGCTGGATCGCCTGACGGCCGGTCGCCGGACCGCTCCCCGGGAGCGGTCTAGCGCCCCTCGCCGTCCGCGGGCGCCGACGGGTCGCCGCCGGCCTCTCCCCCGCCGGTCGGCTCGCCCGTCGGGTCGCCCGTCGGGTCGTCGGTCGGCGTCACGGCCGGGGTGGGCGTCGGGGTGGGGGTCGGCGTCGGCGTCGGCGTGGGGGTCGGCGTCGGCGTGGGCGTCGGGGTGGGAGTCGGCGTCGGTGTGGGGGTAGGGGTCGGCGTCGGCGTGGGAGTCGGCGTCGGGGTCGGCGTCGGCGTGAACTCGTCGTCCGTGTTGTCGGACCGGCTCGGGACGGGCGACGACGAAGGTGTCGGCGTCGGATCGTCGGTGGTCGTGGTGACGGGCGGTGTGACGACGGGCGTGCCCTGGTTGTTGATGATGTTCGCGATCACCAGGCCGGCACCGCCGAACACGAGCAGCGCGAACACGACGATCGTGATCACACGGCCGCGGCCGGTCGTCAGGGCGTGCCACCACTTCCGTTCCTCCTCGGGCACCGCCGGGTACGGCCCGATCGGCGGACGCCCTACCGCGGGCGGCGCGGACGCCATGGTCGGCGCCGCGCCGGCAGCGGCAGCAGGCGCGGTCGCCGCCCCCGCGACACCCGCTCCGACGGCCGCCGCACCCACGGCGCCCACCATCATGGTGCGGTCGGCGCCCTCGTCGACCTGGCCCAGCTTCATGGTGCCCGAGCCGGCCCCCGCGCCGAGGACCGGGTCGATCACCTCGGTGCCACCGGCACCCACGCCGAGCTGCATGGTCTCGTCGCTGGTGCCCAGCCGGCCGGCAGGGCCGCCGAGCAGGATCGTCACGGTCCCGCGCATCGCCTCGGCGGTGGGGAACCGCCGACCCGGGTCCTTGGCCATCGCGCGCGACACGAGGCGGTCCACGGACGCCGGGACGGCAGCCCGCCGCGCGGAGGCCGCCGGTACCGGCGCGTTCACGTGCGCCCGCAGGACGTCCTCCGCCTGAGCGCGCTCGTAGGGCGCGTGCCCGGTCAGCGTGTAGTACGCGAGCGCGCCGACCGCGTAGATGTCGCTGCGCGCGTCGAGCGGCTTGCCCCGCGCCTGCTCCGGCGACATACCGATGACCGAGCCGGCCACCGTCGCACCGTCGCCCTCGCCGCCGGCGGCCCGGGTGAGCCCGAGGTCCAGCAGCCCGACGACGAACGTGCCGTCGGCCTGCTTGTCGACCATCACGTTGCGGGGCGCGACGTCGCGGTGCACAAGGCCTGCCGCGTGCACCGCGCCCAGCGCCTCCAGCAGGCCGTCGATGATCGCCAGCGCGTCACGCCAGGGCAGGCCGTGGTCGCCCGCGAGGTCGGACAGGGAGACGCCCGCCATCCGGTTCATGACCGTCCAGGGGACGTTCGCGCCCGCGACGTCGTCCTCGCCCGAGTCCAGCACCTTCACGACGCCCGGGTGGTCCACCAGCGCCGAGGCCTCGACCTCGCGCCGCAGGGAGTCGCGGGCGTTCTGGTCGTCGACGAGGTGGGGGTGCAGCACCTTGACCACGAGCGGCTGGTCGAGGTCGACCTCGGGCTCGTCCGGCTCGGCGTCGCCGGCGGCTGTCGTGGTGCCGGCGTCCGTGGTCTCGGCGTCCGCGGTGTCGGCGTCCGCGGTCTCGGCAGCCGTGGTGCCCGCACCGGACGTCTCGTCGTCGGAGGTCTCGCCGGAACCGGCCTCGCTCGTGCTCGCGTCAGCCTCGTCGGTACCGGTCTCGTCGGTACCGGTCTCGTCGGCGTCGGCCTTGCCGGCGTCGCCGTCGGCGGTCTCTCCGTCGGCGCCGGTGTCGCCGTCGCCGCTCGCCGCGGGCTCCGGGACCGCGGGGGCTGCGACACGCTGCGCCTCGTAGACCGTGAACGTTGCACCAGTGCCGAGGACGTCGACCAGCTCGTACTTACCGCCGAGGACGACGTGCACCGGACGGTCTGCGGCGTTGTCCTCGTTCGTGGTCTCTTCGTTCACTGGTTCACCGGTGTCCGTGGTTGCGCATCGCGTAAATCAGTCATTTCGGCTATCTGGGGCATGTTCTTCTCAGGATACGGAGCGGAACGCACGCACACCAAAGATGGGACGGCAGGATGTGTGAGTAGTGCGGAGTATCACGTTCCCGGCTGCCGCCGGAGCACCGCTTTGCCAGACTACGCAGATGCGCGACCTCGCACTCCTCCCCAAGGCGCACCTCCACCTCCACTTCACCGGATCCATGCGGGTGCCGACGCTCGTCGACATGGCAGCCGCCTACCAGGTGCGGCTCCCCGAGGCGCTCGTCGACAACGACCCCCTGCGCCTGCCCGCCACCGAGCGCGGCTGGTTCCGCTTCCAGCGCCTGTACGACGCCGCCCGCGCCTGCGTGCGCTCGGAGGCGGACATGCGCCGCCTGGTCGACGAGGCAGCGGCCGACGACGCCGCCGAGGGCTCCGGCCGGCTCGAGATCCAGGTGGACCCGACCTCTTACGCCCCGTTCGTCGGCGGCATCACCCCCGCCGTCGAGATAGTGATCGACGCCGCCCAGGCCGCGAGCGCCGCGCACGGCATCGAGGTGGGCGTGATCATCGCGGCGTCGCGCATGAGGCATCCGCTCGACGCGCGCACGCTCGCCCGGCTCGCCGCGCGGTACGCGGGCGACGGCGTCGGCGAGGTGGTGGGCTTCGGGCTGTCGAACGACGAGCGCCGCGGGGACACGTCCCAGTTCGGGCACGCTTTCGACATCGCGCGCCGCGCCGGCCTCGCGGCCGTGCCGCACGGTGGCGAGCTGCTGGGGCCCGACCACATCAGCGAGGTCATGCGGGAGCTCGTTCCCGACCGGATAGGGCACGGCGTGCGCGCCGCCGAGGACGAGCGACTCCTCGGCGAGATCGTGGAGCGCGGTGTGGCCCTCGAGGTGAACCCGGGCTCGAACATCGGCCTCGGCGTGTACAGCGAGGCGGACGAGGTGCCGTTGCGCACCCTGGTGGACGCGGGGGCGATGGTCGCGCTGGGTGCCGACGACCCGCTGCTGTTCGGCTCGCGGCTCGTCGACCAGTACGAGATCGCGCGGAGCGCGCACGGCTTCAGCGACCCGGAGCTCGCCGGGCTCGCGGCGTCGTCGATCCGGGCGAGCCGGGCGTCGTCGAGCACCAAGGCCCGGCTCCTGGCCGGCGTCGACGCGTGGTTGCTGGCTCCTGATCCCGCTGACACCCTGGACACACTCCCCGCGGGCGGCTCTGTGACTGTCGGGTGACGAGCACCAACGCGTGACGATCACGATTGGGTGACGATCGACCGACGCAACCATCCTGGACGCCCGCGCGCCAGTGGGAGATACAGGACACTCGCGAGGGGACGACGTCGTCTCGCGAGTGCGGTACTGCACCACCACCCCAGAAGGTGCAGTCGAGGAGGAGTCACGATGCGGGTAATGCACGGCAAGCCTGCCCATGGTGTGGGCACGGCAGTCGGTACGAGGGTCCTTGGCACGCTGGGCGCGGTCGCGCTGACGGCGGGCCTGCTGTCGGCCTGCGGCGGCGGTGAGGAGCCGCCTGCGGACTCGGCGGCGACGAGCTCGCCCAGCCCGGAGGAGAGCACCCCGAGCCCGGAGCCGAGCGCCGAGGAGCAGGAGCCGGAGGCTTCGGCGAGCGAGCCGTCGTCCGAGCCCAGCGGCGACGCCACCGACGAGGGCTCCGGGAACGACTCAGGTGACGGCACCGGGAAGCCCGGCGAGGACGAGGGCGACGACGGGTCGTCCGAGCCCGGCGACGACAGGTCGTCCGAGCCGGGCGACGGGAAGTCCGACGGCAAGGGCGGCGACAAGGACCCGAAGGAGGACAAGCCCGAGAAGCCCGACTACATCGAGTACGGCGAGGTCAGCAACCGGGTGGGCAAGCTTCAGCAGCGGCTGAAGGACCTCGGCTACTTCGTGACCTCCGTCGACAAGGCGTACGGCAGCGAGACGCAGCAGGCGGTCTTCGCACTGCAGAAGGCCGGTGGCCTGTACCGCGACGGCGTGGTGGGCGACGCCACGCAGAAGGCGGCGGACGACGGCGTCGTGCCCAAGGCGCGGACGTCGTCCGGCAAGGTGCTCGAGATAGACATCGACCGGCAGCTCGTGCTGGCCGTCGAGAACGGCAAGGTCGTCAAGGTCATCAACGCGTCGTCCGGCAACGGGGAGACGTACGAGGCGAAGGGCGCCACCTACACGGCGTACACGCCGCGCGGGTCCTTCGCCGTGTACCGCGAGGAGAACCGGATGTACGCGTCGCGGCTGGAGCTCGGCGACATGTGGCGGCCCAAGTTCTTCACGGGCGGCATCGCGGTGCACGGCTCGGCGTCCGTGCCCGCGTTCCCGGCGTCGCACGGCTGCGTGCGGGTGTCGAACAGCGCGATGGACTGGATCTGGGACACCTGGGGCGCCCCTTCAGGCACCCCGGTAGTCGTCTACTGACTGACCCCGCCGAGGTAGAACTC
>NZ_JBHXBG010000100.1:0-20944 GCF_042726755.1 Promicromonospora sp. NPDC060271
TACTCGCGGCGGCCGTTTTTTTTGTTTATACGCCCCTGGCGCCTAACCGGCGGGGCGGGCCCCGGGCGGGCGCCACGGCGACCACGACGGTGACGGACGGTCGGGGACGGACCACCGCGCTGTGGGAGCACAAGAACCGGCCGACCGTGTCGTCCGACCTTGCGGACGGTCACTGGTACGAGCCGTCGACGCTGCCCGGGTTCAATCCTCGTGACCTGGATACGACCACGTACCAGGCGACGAAGTACACCTTCAACCGATTCGGGCAGCTGACGTCGATGAAGGACCCGGCGGGCAGCACCTGGACGTATGGGTACGACTTCGGTGGCCGCCAGATCCGCGCCACGGATCCGGACGCCGGAACCACGACGACCGAGTACGACGAGGTGGGGCAGGTCGAGCGGACCGTCAACGGGAACGGCAACGCAACCGGGGCGAGCGAAGCGGTCAAGAACGCCAACACGCTCGTCTACGCCTACGACAACCTCGGACGTCCGACCCGGGTCGCGGACGGCGCGGGTACGGTGCGCTCGTCGTGGACCTACGACGTCACCCCGGGTCCGGGTGGGGCAGAAGCCAAGGCACTCGGTCTGCCGTCGAGCTCTACCCGGATTCAGGACGGCAAGTCCTACACGACGAAGGTAGGGGCCTACGACGCGGCGTACCGCCCGACGTCGACCACCATGGTTCTGCCTAGCGACCTGCCCGGGCTGACGGGGCTGGCCGAACGTGAGTTCACGACCTCGTACGAGTACCGGCTCGACGGTTCGGTGCGCCAGCAGGTGCTGCCCGCCGTGACCGCGACCGATGACGACGCGACGACGCCGGATGCCTCGGTGCTGGGTGCCGAGCACGTGACCACGTTCTACGACGACGCCGGCATGCCCGTGTGGATGGGTGGCGGCTTCGGCTGGGGCACCTATGTGGCCGACTCGCAGTTCACCGCGGACGGCAAGCCGCTGGCGATGGACCTGGGCAACACCTACGGCGCTGTGGTCACGTACAACTGGGACTATGCGTCGGGCAGGCTGAAGGGGATCGGGCTGGACCGGGAGCGGTTCAACGGCCGGGACGTCGACATCACCTACGGCTACGACGACGCCGGAAACGTCCTGTCGATCAAGGACGCGCCGACGGTGGGGGATGCGGCAAACGGCGACGCGCAGGTCAACGACGACAACCAGTGCTTCGACCTGGACGGCCTCGGCCGCCTCGTGGGGGCGTGGACCGACGCCGACGGCACCTGCGCGGCGTCCGTCGGTAATGTGAAGCCCGCCGATGTCGGTACCGCTGAGTTCAGTGCGGCCCCGTACTGGCAGAAGTACACCTACGACGCGGTGGGCAACCGCACGTCGCTGACCGAGCATGTTCTGGACGGCGGCACCGATGTGGTGCGGACGAACTACCAGCACGCCGGGGGTGGGGCGGGGCCGCACCAGGTGACGGCGATGACCCAGCAGACCGGGCCCGCGGCGTCGATCGGTGATGCCCCGGCGAGGACCGTCGCGTCGTTCTCCTACGATGCCGCGGGCAACCAGACGGCGCGGAACTTCTCCGAGCCGGTCGACGCGTCGGACCCGGCCCAGGTCGAGGACGACCTCGACGGTGACGGGGCGGTGGAGACCACGCAGCTGCTGGGCTGGGACGGCGAGGGCGAGCTGGCCACCGTCGCCACCAGCGGCGAAGGTACCGAGGGGGAGAACACCACCGAGGCTGGTGAGGCGTCGTACGTCTACTCCGCCGAGGGTGAGCGGATCACGCGTACCGATGTCTCGGGTACGACGGTGTACCTGCCCGGTGGACAGGAGGTGCATGTCGATCCCGCTGGTGCTGTGGGAGTGGTTCGGTACTACAGCTTCGCGGGGCAGACCGTCGCCGTGCGTAACGGACGAGGCCTTGGCGGGGTGACCTCGCTGGTCTGTGATCAGCAGGGCACGCCGGTGGCGTCGGTGCCGAACACTGTCTGGACCGCTGACTCTGTCACGCGGTTGTACACCGACCCGTTCGGTGGTGATCGCACGCCCACCACCACTGACCCCGACTCCGGAGAGGTGCTGACCGGCGCGGACCGACTGCCGGGTGATCGGCGGTTCCTGGGTGCTGCGGGTGGTGTCGAGGACGCAGGGACCGGGCTGGTGCTGTTGGGTGCCCGGTACTACGACCCTGTCATCGGGCGCTTCCTGAGTGTTGATCCGCAGCTGGACGCTGGTACGCCGGCGCAGTTCAACGCGTATGTGTACTCGGGGAACAACCCGGTGACGTACTCCGACCCGTCGGGTCTGTCCTGGTTCTCGAAGGCTGCCTCGGCTGTCGGTGGCTTCGTCAAGAAGCACCAGGCCGCGATCATCGGTGGCGTTGCCGGGGCCGTCGTCGGTATCGGATGTGGTGTGGCGATCGGATGGACCGGGGTCGGGGCGGTCGCTTGTGGTGTGCTGGGCGGGGCAGTCGCAGGGGCGGTGTCAAACCTGTGGCGCACGAAGGTGCAGAAGACGGAGCCTTTCAGCTGGAAGAGCTTCCTGGGGGAGACGGCGCTGGGCGCGGCCTCGGGTCTGATCGGTGGTGGTGCCTTGGGCTGGGCTGCGCGTCGTTTCGCGCCTACCGCTACCGCCGCGGCCTCGAACGCGATCAGGGGGGTGGCCTCGGCGGCTGCTCAGCGAGCGTCGAACATTGCTGCCGCGACGGCAGCGCGAGTCAAGCAGTCCCAGGCTGCTGCTGCAGCAAAGGCAACTGCGCAGCGCATCTCGAGTGCTGTGTCGAACATGAAGCAGCGCCTCACCGGGTCCGGTTGTTCGTTCGCCGGGTCCACGGGAGTCTTGATGGCGGACGGCACCGTCAAGGCGATCGACCAGATCAAGCCGGGCGACGAGGTGCTGGCGACCGACCCGGAGACGGGCAAGAAGGTAGCCAAGCGCGTCGAGGCGACTCATGGGCACGACGACGTGGTGCTCACCCTGGTGCTGACCACGTCGACGGGTCAGCGGCGGGAGATCCGGACGACGGAGGATCACCCGTTCTGGTCGCAGACGGAGCAGGAGTTCCAGCGTGCCGACGAGCTCCACCCGGGCGAACTCGTGCTGACCGCAGAGGGTGGCACGATGGAGGTCCACGCTGTTCTGACCGAGGAGGTGACGTTCGAGCCAGCCTGGAACTTGACGGTCCAGGGTCTGCACACGTACTCCGTGATCGCGGCCGGAGTTGACGGAGGGGCCCGAGTCACTCGAGGGCCGCCCATGATGGACCGGGCAGACGCGATACTTGTCCATAACTGCCCTACCGCTCCCGGACAACCCGGGGTTGCCGCAAATACCGTTTCGGCGAGTGAGATTCGCTTTAGCCAGCGAACTGTGGGCGACGGGGTGCACGAGATCGAGGAGAGCATGCGTGCAAACGGGTGGGCTGGCGATGCGATCGACGTCGTGCGGATGGAAGATGGTGGCCTCACCTCGGTGGATAACCGGCGTGTCCTCGCAGCGAAGCGTGCTGGGATCGATGTGCGGGCGACAATTCATCTCTTCGACGATCTGATCCCGGCAGATCAGGCTGGTCGCTTCGCGACAAAAAAGGGCGTGTTGCCGACGACATGGGGAGAAGCGATCCTGAATAGGATCGGCAACCAGGGTGCCGGGTATCGGAACGCCTGGCGCAACGGTTCACCGTGGACGGGATGGGCGGGCTGATATGGCAGAACTGCTGAGCATCGACGACTTGCCGACCGGGTTCGACTATCCGCCGGAGTTCATCCGCGTTGTCGAACTAGGAATCACCGATCTAGAGCCCTGGCTGATTCTGGAAGGCGATCAGCTCCACAGCCGGTATCAGGGCCTGCGCGGACGGTACCCGACTCGGATACTTGTGCCGTTTGCTCGTCGTATCGACAACGACGATGTCGCTTGTTGGGACCTTGGTAGGGCAGGAAGCGTTGTAGTGATCCACGACTTTGCATCTGCCGGATGGGAGCAGCAGGCCGAACTCGGTGGCTTCTATGACTGGCTTCGACAGGCAGTGGAGGACCTCATCGAGTACGAGTGATGCGGACCTGAGCCGGGTTGTGTCTCATGCTCAATGACACGAGCCGCCTCGAGGAAGGTGGGCTCGCGAGTCGTTGAGGTGTTCGCCCTTGTTCTTGCGCCACGTGAGCAGGCGGCGGGCGCGCTCCTCGTCCGGTCGACGTTCGCGGGATGGGGTCTACTGCACGGATAGGCAACACGGGTGGGTTGATCCGGGTGCCGTCGACCGATGGTGTGCTCTTCTCCGGTACTAGTTGCGACCGGCTCTGGCCTGCGGCTCGACGTACGCGACGCTAGAATCGGTGGCGATCCAGCAGGGTGTGCTTTCCATTGGGTGCTGAGGCGCGAGAGATCGGAACCCCACCCAATTGCACCTGTTGGCTGCTCCTTGGTGTTACCCGACTAGGGTCGCGTTGGTCGGCACTCCGGGCTGCTTGCGGGCCCTAGCGTCACGGAGATGTGGTGTCACGCAGCGGGGTGGGGTGCAGTGCTGAGTGCAGGCCGTTTCAGCTTCCACAGGGTTGGGGCTCCTGGCAGGAGCTCGTCGATTATCTCGGTGATCTCGAAGCCGTGCTGTCGCAAGGATTGAACTTCGTTCGGGGTGGATGCGAGGACTGAGACGGTCGCGCCGTCCAGGTCTGCTTCGGAGAGGCCGTCGCGCAGGAGGGCATCCTCGATGCCGATGTTCTGGTGGTCGGGGTGTGCTGCGAGGGTGCTGAGGAGCCAACCGGTTTCACCCTCAAGCACGGGGCGTAGCGCGGTGTGCACGGCGACGAGGTGGGGCCAGGCGTCTCCCATGCGGCGATGGAGCTTTCCGGTGACGCGAGCCAGGCGCGGGTCAATCGGGTTGTACGTTTCGTGCGCGATGATGTTTGCCCAGAGGGCCAGTCCGATGATCCGCCCGTCGTGGACCGCTACTCGGGCGGCCTGCGCGGGCGTGATCAGTCGCAGCGCTTCGCGGAAGTGGATCAGGGTGGGCAACACACGTCGCTTGGCGTCGGGCACCATGTAGACGTTGAGCGGCTCGTTGGCAAGTGCGTCAGCTACGAGGTGGGCAGCTTCCTTGCTTTGCCGCGGTCGGAAGTTGGTGATTCTCACTGTCCGGAGAGTACTGACAGGGTGGGCGGCGCCAGCGGGGTTTCATCCACCTGTAGCGATGCAGTTTTATGCAACGGGGTCATGAACGAGCGCGGGATTGGGCCTGGGGACCGACCGGTCAACCAGGCGCTGGTAGGTACAAGTGGAGGACTGCAGAGGAGGGCAACCCGTAGCCGGAGCGTCTTGGATCTCGCGGCGTTCTCTGATTGCGGGTTGCCGTGGCGGTAGGTCAGGACAACGCCACGCCGAGAGGTCAGTTGGCGGGGTTTCTGCACGGCCGCAGTGCGAGCGGCACCGCGGTGAACGTGCCTCCCGAGCCAGGCAGCCTTTGTGCGGTCCGGGCCGGGTGGCGGGGTGCTGGTCGTGGAGCGATTCCGGGCCGTCTGTGCTTGACCTGGAGGGCGCCGGCGCAACGTCCGCGGGTACGGCATCGGTATGTGAACCTGGGTGTTCGGCAGCAGGTCAGGCCGAAGACTCGGGGAAGGTCCGGCCGCAGGGCCTGCTCATGCGCTCTGCAAGGGCAGACTTCGTGACGCGGTCCGTGAAGCGTTCCCCGACGTGTGGCTCCCCGCCGCGGCTGGGCCCACGCCTGGCGGAGGAACCATCATTGCGTGAACCTGATGTAGCAGGCGCCCCTTGTCCGGGCCTGTGTGACGTTCTGCGAACTCTGTACGGGTCCATCGAGGCGCGATGGCGCGTCGGCCGGCACCTGGCACGGCTGTCGTGAGGTCCGTACTGCCCTGACGGGCTCCTCGAACGGCGGCGAAGGCCGTCGCGTCTCTCGGAGGAGGGGTGCGACGGCCTCCGTGCGTCTGTCGTCCGGACCGTCAGCGGAGGGCGATCCGTGCGGAGTCGGTCGAGCTGGTGTACGTCGTCGTGGTCCCTGCGTACCTCGCGATCCACGTACCGGAGCGCTTTGCCGTGGTCCGCATCGAGACCTTGCCCTCCGAGTTCGTCCTGACCGTTTTCACGTACTGGGCCTCTGCGGGGCCTGTCGGGTCGAAGGACAGACGGACCAGCGCGCGCGATGCCGGCTGGTACGACGCGCGGTTTGACTGGGAGACCGAGAGCTTCCGGAGACTGACCTGCACGGTGTACGCGCTGCCCTTCTTCGGTGTGCTCGTCGACAGCCTGGTGTCGAGCATCGTTATCCGGCGGACGAGGAAGGGCCGATCCAGCGGCCTGTAGCTGCTCGTGCGAGCTGGCAAATGAGTGGATGCTCGGGCCGAGCACCTTCCAGCCAGGTAACCGCTCGGTCCACCAGTCCGGGCTCATCACGGTGTTCGGGCTCAATGGCCACGCGCGCACCTGCGCGGTCATCTCGGACGGCGCCGTGATGAGGACCGTGCCCTGTCGAAGTACGGCGTAGACGCCGGGGTAGCGGGCGAGGTGCTCACCGTGTGCGACGACGCGGACTTCTCCGTCTTGCTGGCTGGTCGCGCCGAAGGTCCGCTGCCAGAACTCATCGATGCGTACTCGCGTCGTAAGGTGCACGGTGCGAGTACAGCACGTCGGAGCTCAACGGCGTTCGCCCTCAATGCGAGGCGAGTGTCAGTCTCCCCGCCTACGGTGAAGCCCGAGAGACCACCGAGCGACGGAGGCACAGTGCATTCCCATCTCCCCGGACCAGGCCGCCGCACCCCAGTCAGCACCTACCGCCTGCAGCTCGGCCCTGACCTGACGTTCGCCGAGGCCGAGAAAGCACTGCCCTACCTCGACACCCTGGGGATCACCGACCTCTACCTCTCGCCCGTCCTGCAGGCCGCGCCGGGTTCCACGCACGGGTACGACGTCGTCGACCACACCCGGATCAGCGACACGATCGGTGGCCGGGAAGGGCTCGAACGGCTCGCCGCCGCGGCGCACGCGCGCGGGATGGGCGTCGTCGTCGACGTCGTGCCGAACCACATGGCGGTGCCCACTCCCGCCTGGCACAACCGCGCCCTGTGGTCCGTGCTGAAGTACGGGCCCGAGTCCCCGTACGCGAAGTGGTTCGACATCGACCTCGCCGAGGGCGAAGGGCTGCTCAT
This sequence comes from Promicromonospora sp. NPDC060271, assembly GCF_042726755.1. NCBI lineage: Bacteria > Bacillati > Actinomycetota > Actinomycetes > Micrococcales > Promicromonosporaceae > Promicromonospora > Promicromonospora sp. NPDC060271. The sequence continues at coordinate 7,136 of NZ_JBHXBG010000100.1, forward strand.
GCCCGTGCTGGGCGCGCGGATCGGGACGGTGCTCGCCGCCGACGAGCTCGTGCTCGACCACGCAGTCGTCCCGGGGGACGGGGGAGCCGACGAGGAACAGCCGGTCCTGCGCTACTTCGACCACCTGTTCCCCGTCCGGCCGGAGACGGAGCACCTGCCGCTCGCGGAACTCGTGGGCCGCCAGCACTACCGGCTCGCGTACTGGCGTGTGGCCGACGAGGAGCTCAATTACCGCCGCTTCTTCGACGTCGGCACGCTTGCGGGCATCCGAGTGGAGGACGCCGGCGTCTTCGACGCCACGCACGCGCTGCTGCTCGAGCTCTTCGATCAGGGCGTCATCGACGGTTTCCGGATCGACCATCCCGACGGCCTGGCCGATCCCCGCGGGTATCTGCGCAGGCTGAGCGAGGCGACCGGCGGCGCGTGGATAGCGGCGGAGAAGATCCTCGAGGAGGACGAGGAGCTGCCCGACGACTGGCCCGTCGCCGGCACCACCGGCTACGACACCGTCTGGCGGCTGCACGCGCTCCAGGTCGACCCGGACGGCGCCGCCCCGCTCGCCGGCCTCCTGCACGAGGTGACGGGCGAGCACACCACCCTCGACGACCTCGTCGAGGAGGCCAAACGGCAGATCGTCGAGACCTCGCTGTACGCGGAGACCCACCTCTTGACCACCATGCTCGCCGACATCTGCCGCGAGGACGTGCGGCTGCGCGACCACACCTTCCGGTCCCTCCAGGACTGCGTCACCGAGCTCATCGTCGCGTTCGGCCGGTACCGCGCCTACGTCGTGCCGGGGGAGGCGGCACCGCCCATGGCCGAGCGCGTGGTGCGCGAGGCGGCCGACGTCGCCCGGTCGCGGCTCGACCCGGACCGGCACGACACGCTGGACGTCGTCGTCGACCTGGTGCTCGGGCGAGAGGTCGGCTCCGCGGGCCGCCAGAACGAGGAGCGGCGGGCCGAGCTCGTCGTCCGGTTCCCCCAGGTGTGCGGCGCCGTCATGGCCAAGGGCGTAGAGGACACCGCGTACTACCGCTGGACGCACCTGGTGAGCCTGTGCGAGGTGGGCGGCGCACCCGACCGGTTCGGCGTCGGGCCGGACGAGCTCCACGCGCTCGCGCGGCGCACGTCCGAGTCGTGGCCCGCGACGATGACCGCGGGCTCGACGCACGACACCAAGCGCGGCGAGGACGTGCGCTCGCGCATCGGGGCGATCGCCGCCCACGCGAACGCCTGGACCGCACTCGTGCGGCGTCTGCGTGAGGCGACGGCGGACCTGCGCCCCGCCGACCTCGACGGCCGTACCGAGAACCTGCTGTGGCAGACGCTCGCGGGCACGTGGACCCCGGCTGGACCGATAGAGGCCGACCGTCTCACCGCCTACCTGGTCAAGGCAGCACGAGAGCAGAAGGCGTGGACCACCTGGACCGCACCCGACGAAGCGCGCGAGGAGGGCCTGGTGCGGTACGCGACGGATCTGCTCACCCACCCCGACGTCGTCGACGGCTTCACCGACTGGGTCGAGCGGGTGACACCGACCGTGCGCCGCTCCGTGCTCGCGACCAAGCTGCTCCAGCTCACCGTGCCCGGCGTCGCCGACGTCTACCAGGGCACCGAGATCACGGGGACCTCGCTCGTCGACCCCGACAACCGGCGTCCCGTCGACCTGGAGGCGCTCGCGGGCACGCTCTCCGCGCTCGACACGGGCCGGACGCCGTCGGACCTCGCGGAAGAGAAGCTCGCGGTGACGGCCGCCGCGCTGCGTGTCCGGCGGGCGCACCCCGACGCGTTCGTCGGGGAGGACGCCGGCTACGAGCCGCTGCCCGTGACGACGGGCCGCGCGGTGGCGTTCGCCCGGCGGGACGCTGCCGGACCCCGGGTGGCCGTGGTCGCGACACGGCTCGGCGACGCGTCCGGCCAGGCGGAGGCGACGGTCGTGCTGCCCGAACCGAACCCGGGCGAGGCGTGGCGGTCGCTGCTCACGGACTTGACCACCGACGGCGGCGCCGTGCACCTCGGCGACATCCTCGGCTCGTGGCCTGTTGCCCTGCTTGTGGCGGAGCCTGCCGGCGCGGCCGAGCGCACGGACGGAGCCACCGCATGACGCCGACCCTGCGCGTCTGGGCACCGCGCGCCTCCCGCGTCGACCTCTTCCTGCCGACGTCCGGCAGCACAGAGCCCATGACTGCCGACGACGGCGGCTGGTGGCGTATCCCGCGTCCCCTCCTGCCCGGCACCGACTACGCCTTCTCGCTCGACGGCGGCCCGCCGCGCCCCGACCCGCGCAGCCCGTGGCAGCCCTCGGGCGTGCACGGTCCGTCCCGCACGTTCGACGCCGCGGCACACGTCTGGGCCGACGAAGACTGGCCCGGCTGCGACGTGCTTGGCGCCGTCACCTACGAGCTGCACGTCGGCACGTTCACGCCCGAGGGCACGCTCGACGCCGCCGTCGGGCGCCTCGACCACCTCGTCGACCTCGGCGTCGACGTCGTCGAGCTCATGCCCGTGGCCGCGTTCGGCGGACACCACGGCTGGGGGTACGACGGCGTCGCCCTGTGGGCCGTGCACGAGCCGTACGGCGGCCCGGCCGCCCTGCAACGATTCGTGGACGCCGCCCACGCGCGCGACCTCGCCGTCTGCCTCGACGTCGTCGACAACCACCTCGGCCCGTCGGGCAACTACCTCGCCGAGTTCGGCCCCTACTTCACCGACCGGCACCAGACGCCCTGGGGCGCGGCCGTGAACCTCGACGGCGAAGGCTCCGCCGAGGTACGCGCCTTCGTCATCGAGAAGGCGTTGCGCTGGTTTCGCGACTTCCACGTCGACGCCCTGCGCCTCGACGCCGTCCACGCCCTGGTCGACGACTCGCCCCAGCACCTGCTGGCCGAGCTGTCCGACGCCGTCGCGACGCTGGCCAAGGAGATCGGGCGGCCGCTCTCGCTCGTGGCCGAGTCCGACGCCAACGACCCCCGCACCGTCACGCCCACGGGCGAGGCGTTCGAGGGTCGCTCCGGGTACGGGATGACCGCCCAGTGGGCCGACGACGTCCACCACGCCCTGCACGCCCTCATCACCGGCGAACGGCAGGGCTACTACGACGACTTCGGCGCGCCCGAGACGCTCGCCAAGGCGCTCACCGGCGCCTTCGTGCACGACGGCGGCTGGTCCACCTTCCGCGGCAAGCCCTGGGGCGCGCCGGTGCCGCCCGAGACGGACGGGCGGCGCTTCGTCGTCTGCTCCCAGAACCACGACCAGGTGGGCAACCGGGCGCTCGGCGACCGGCCCTCCCGGGTGCTGGCGCCCGGGGCGCTCGCGGTGAGCGCCGCCGTCGTGCTGCTGGGGCCCTTCACGCCGATGCTGTTCATGGGGGAGGAGTGGGGCGCGACCACGCCGTTCCAGTACTTCTCGGACCACGAGGAGCCGGAGCTTGCCGAGGCGATCTCCCGCGGGCGTGCGCGGGAGTTCGGCGGGCACGGCTGGGCCGAGCTGTACGGGGCCGACGTCGCGGTGCCCGACCCGCAGGCACGCGAGACGTTCGAGGCGTCCCGGCTCGACTGGGCGGAACCCCGCTCCGAGGTCGGACGCCGGATGCTCGACCTGTACCGGGCACTGATCCGGCTCCGGCACACCGAGCCCGCGATCGCGTCGGGAGATCGTCGGGCCACGACGGTCCGGATCGAGGACGGGGCGATCGTGCTGACGCGCGGTGCGGTCGAGAGCGGGTCTGCCGACGGCGGCGGCCGCATCGACGTTGTGCTCGCGCTGGAGGACCGGCCGGTGACGGCGGTCGTCGAGCACGACGACGAGCCGCCGTCGGTCGCGCTCGACTCCGGAGTGGCGCTCGGGACCGATCCGGCGACGGTGGAGATCCGCCCCAGCGCGACGACGGTGACGGTGCGGGGACCGGGCGTCGTCGTCCTGAGTTTCGGTGCGGAGGAACCGACCGGTCGCTGACAAGTCGTCGCGTAGCCCGCTGCGCCGGTGGAAAAGCGCGCCGGTGGAAAAGCGTTGCGTGCGCTGTCGTCCGGGTGCTGGGCTGGCACGGTGAACCACGACGAGCCTGCGGCAGTCCGGCCGTCGACCCTTGCCTGGGTGACCCGGCACCTGGAGGCCGGCGAACGGATCGTCCGGACCCGGGCGCTGCACGGCGGGATCACCGCCGAGATGCGGAAGCTGACCGTCGGCACGCGAGGCCGCGGCACCCGGGACCTCGTGCTGCGGACCTTCGTCGACACGGAGCACGCCGAGGACTGGCTGACCAGAGAGGCCTGCGCCCTGACCGCCCTCCCAGGAACCGGCGTGCCGGCTCCTGGACTGGTCGCCGTGGATCCGGCGGCCGAGCACTGCGAGTACCCGTCGCTCCTCATGACCCATCTGGATGGCCGGCCGATCCTCGACGACCACGGACTGGAGACGCGCCTCCCTCTGCTTGCCCGTCAGCTGGTGGCGATCCACGCGGTGCGCTCTGTCGAACGACCCCGGGAGTATGCGGCGCTCACGACCCCCGAGACGGTCGTGACCCCGAGGTCCGCCGACGTCGCGGTGTGGGCCGCGGCGATCGATGTGATCCGCCGGCCCGCGCCGGCCTATGAAGGGCGGTTCCTGCACCGGGACTTCCAACCCGGAAACGTGCTCTTCGACGTGTCGCCGTCGACGTCGGCGGGCGCCCGGATCACCGGGGTCGTCGACTGGGCGGGCGCCTCCTGGGGCCCGACGGACCTCGACGTGGCGCACTGCTCCACCAACCTCGCGCTGCTGCACGGTCCGGCGTGGGGCCAGCGGTTCGCCGAGGCGTACGAAGAGGCCGGCGGGCTGCTGGCCTCGACCGCGAGCGAGCGCCTGTACTGGCAGGTGCGAGACTCGCTGGCTGCCTCGGAGGAACTAGAGCTCGTGGCGCAACCGTGGCGGGCCGCAGGAAAGACCCGGCTGACGACGCGGGTCGTGGAGGAGCGGCTGGACACATACCTCACCGCGCTGATGGACGCGCTGGGCTGAGTCGACCGGCTCCCGCACCATGGTGGAGCTTTCTGCACCTGCGGTGAGCCATCCGTCGTCCTGCACACCCGCCCCTGCGAGCACAGCCCCACCCGTCCAGACTGAGACGAGGGCGCCCCCGGTGGAGCCGACGCCGGCGCCGGTGCCCACCGCCGCGAGGCGGGCGAGTACGGGGGAGAACGAATGAGCTCCACCACCGTGGCAGACGGCGTCGTCGACCGGCTGGTCGACTGGGGCGTCGAGCGAGTCTTCGGGTACGCGGGCGACGGGGTCGACCCGATCCTCGCGGCCCTGCGCAGGCAGGAGGTCCGGATCGAGCTGGTCACGGCGCGCCACGAGGAGATGGCGGCCTTCATGGCGACCGGCCACGCGAAGTACGGGGGCGGCGTCGGCGTCTGCCTCGCCACGCAGGGTCCCGGCGCGGTCCACCTGCTCAACGGGCTCTACGACGCCAAGCTGGACCGCAGGCCGGTGGTGGCGATCGTGGGGCAGGTGGTCACGAGCGCGCTCGGCTCCGGCTACCAGCAGGAGGTCGACCTGCACACCCTCTTCAAGGACGTGTGCGCGCAGTACCTCCAGGTCGTGGCGTCGCCGGAGGCGCTGCCGCATGTCCTGGACGACGCGTTCCGCACCGCCCTGGCCACATCCAGCCCCGTGTGCGTCATCGTGCCGCACGACATCCAGCAGGCCGAGGCCCCCGACGAGGACGAGCAGGGGCACGGGATAGTGCGGTCCTCGGCGGCGTACGCCCACCCCCGGAGCGTGCCCGGCGACGCCCAGCTGCGCGCCGCCGCCGACCTGCTCGGTTCGGGCGAGCGCGTCGCCGTCCTCGTCGGACAGGGTGCGGCGGGCGCCGAGCGGCAGGTGCGCGACGTCGTCGAACGCCTCGGCGCAGGCCTGACCACCTCGCTGCTCGGCAAACCGCTCCTCGACGAGTCGCTGCCCTACCACTGCGGCGTCATGGGCCACCTCGGTACCACGGCCTCGGCCGACCTCATGTCCGGGTGCGACACCCTGCTCATCGTCGGCAGCAACGACCCGTGGACGGAGTACTACCCGGCGCCGGGCCAGGCCAGGGCCGTGCAGATCGACGTGACGGCCCGCAACATCGGCACCAAGTTCCCCGTCGAGGCGGCCCTGCCCGGCGACGCCGCCGCCACGCTCGACGCGCTCCTGCCCCTGCTGCCCGAGCGGGACGGCTGGCGGAAGGACGTCGAGGGCTTCGTCGCCACCTGGCACGACGTCGCCGAGCGGCGTGTCGCCCAGCAGACCGGCCGGCTCAACCCGCAGCTCGTCCTGAGCGAGCTGTCCGCACAGCTCCCGACCGACGCCCAGGTGGCCGTGGACGTGGGCTCCGTGACCTACTGGTACGCGCGGTTCCTCAGGCTGCCGCCCGGCGTTCCCGCGCACCTGTCGAGCACGCTCGCCTCCATGGGTTCCGCCCTGCCGTACGGGATCGCGGCGAAGCTGCTCCGTCCCGACCGCCCGGTGGTGGCGCTCGCGGGGGACGGCGCGATGCAGATGAACGGCCTGTCAGAGCTCATCACGGTCGCCCACCGCTGGCACGAGTGGGCCGACCCACGGTTCGTCGTCCTCGTGCTGAACAACGGCGACCTCGCGGAGGTGAGCTGGGAGCAGCGCGAGATGGAGGGCGACCCCGGGTTCCCGACGTCGCAGACGGTGCCCGCCTTCCCGTACGCCGACTACGCAAGGCTGCTGGGGCTCGAGGGCATCCGCGTCGAGGAGCCCGGGCAGGTCCGCGAGGCCTGGACGACGGCGCTCCTGGCCGACCGGCCGGTCGTCGTCGAGGCGGTCGTCGACCGCGACACCCCGCTCCTCCCGCCGCGGCAGCCGGACGAGAAGGTCGAGCAGACCCTCGAGGCGATCGGGCACGAGCGGAACGGCGACCAGGCGGGCGACCTGCTGCGCGAGCAGCACGACGACGAGCGGTGAGACCGGGCCGCCGGCCGCTCGGCGCGGCCGGCGGCGGGGTCGGCCGCCCGCACGACCTACGCGGACCGGCCGTAGGTCTCCAGCAGCCGGAGCCAGATCTCGCTGATCGTGGGGTAGGCCGGGACGGCGTGCCACAACCGGTCGATCGGCACCTCCGCGGCGATGGCGATCGTCGCGGCGTGGAGCAGCTCGGCGACGTCGGGGCCGACGACGGTGAAGCCGACCAGCACCTTGCGGTCCTCGTCCACGACCATGCCCGCGCGACCGGTGTACCCGTCGGCGTGCAGCGAGGCGCCGGCCACGGCCCCGAGGTCGTACTCCACGGCGCGGATGCGCAGCCCGGCCGCCTCGGCGGAGGCGGCGGTGTGACCGACGGACGCGATCTCCGGGTCGGTGAACACCACCTGGGGGACGGCGAGCTCGTCGGCGGTGGCCGCGTGCCGGCCCCAGGGCGCGAGGTCCACGGGCTTGCCGCCGGCGCGCGCGACGAGGGTCTCGCCGAGCGCCCTGGCCTGGTACTTGCCCTGGTGGGTCAGCAGCACGCGATGGTTGACGTCGCCCGCGGCGTACAGCCAGCCGTCGCCGACGGGTGCGCCGTCGCTGCCGAGGACCCGCAGGGAGTCGTCCACGCGCAGCCAGTCGCCGGGGATGAGCCCCACGTGCTCCAGGCCGATGGTGGTCGTGTTCGGCGTGCGGCCCGTGGCGACCAGCACCTCGTCGGCGTCGAACGTCGTGCCGTCGAGCAGGCGGACGTGGACGGTCCCGGCCTCGTCGCGGCGGATGCTCTCGGGTTCGGTGCGCAGGTGCAGGGTCACGCCGTGCCCCTTGAGCGTCTCGGCCACCAGGTCGCTCGCGAACGGCTCCACGGAGGGCAGCAGCCCGTCGCGGGCGATCATCGTGACCTGGGCGCCGAGGGCCGCGTAGGCGGTGGCCATCTCGGCGCCCACCACGCCGCCGCCGATGATCGCCAGCCGGCCCGGGACCGCCTGGGCGGACGCGGCCTCGCGGCTGGTCCACGGCGCGGCGTCGGCCAGGCCGGGGACGTGCGGGATGCGCGCGCTGCTGCCGGTGGCGACGACCACGGCGTGCCGGGCGGTCAGGACGGTGGTGCCGCCGTCGGCGCCGGTGACCTCGACGGTACGCGGCGCGCTGATCCGGCCGACCCCGCGTACGAGCTCGATGCCCGCGCCGTCCAGCCAGGCGACCTGGCCGTCGTCGTGCCAGTGGGCGGCGAAGGCGTCGCGGCGGGCGAGCACCGCGGCGGCGTCCAGCTCTCCGGTCACGGCGGCGTTCGCGCCGGGCAGGTGGCGGACCGCGCGCAGCGCGGCGGCGTCCCGCAGCAGCGCCTTGGTGGGCATGCAGGCCCAGTAGGAGCACTCCCCGCCGACCAGCTCGCTCTCCACGATCGCCACGGTGAGGCCGCCCTTGACGGCGCCGTCGGCCACGTTCTCGCCGACCGGACCCGCGCCGATGACGACGACGTCGAAGGTGTTCTCGGTCATCGTCAGCTCTCCTTCCTGGCGACGCGGTGCAGGCGCAGCGCGGAGGCGAGGAAGAAGATGCCGCCGAGCGTCGCGTACCCGGCCAGCGAGGTCAGCATGGCGTTCGGTCCGCCGGCCATCAGGAAGAAGCCGGTGCCGGCGAACACGGAGATGCCGCCGCTGAGGATCATGGCCCACTGGCCGCCGAGCCGGTAGCGGCGCACGGCGACGACGAGCTGCACGATGCCCGCGGTGATCGCCCAGACGCCCCAGACGCGCAGGACGGCGGGGATGCCGGAGGTCACGGCGACGGCCAGCCCGATGGCGGTGAGCAGGCTCAGGGCCATGTTGAGGTACAGGCCGACGGTGGGCCGTGCGGTCTTCGAGGACCGGAAGTCGACGACGGCGGCCGCGACGTCGAACAGCGGGTAGAGCACCAGCAGGCCGATGGTGACCGGACCAAGGGTCTTGCCGACGGCGAACAGCAGCACCGCCCAGACGATGGCGAAGCCGAACCGTACGAAGTACAGGTTCCGCAGCGAGAGGGCGGTGGCAGTGGGCGATTCCGTAGCGGTTGTCATGGGGTTCCTTGTGATCGAGGCCGCGGTCCGGGAGCGGGTGCGCCCTTCCCAGCGGCGATACGTCTAGGTAGAATGACTAGTAACTCCACCTGTCTGGACAGTACACATCCATCGGCGCCGGGCGCAAGGGGAGCGAGGAGAGGAGCCACGTATGATCGCGACCGTGCAAGGGTCCATGCGAGAACGCCTGATCGAGGCGGCCAACGAGCTGTTCTACGCGCAGGGGCTGCGCGCCGTGAGCGTCGACAAGGTCATCGAGCGCGCGGGCACCACGAAGGTGACGTTCTACCGGCACTTCCAGAGCAAGGACGACCTGATCGTCGCCTACCTGGAGTCGCGCGCCGCGCTCGAGCGCGACGGCGTCGACGCGGCGATCGCCTACGGGAAAGGCGACGTGGACGTGTCGCTGGGCCTGATGGCCGACCACACCGGGGCGGCGGCGTGCAGCCCCGGCTTCCGCGGGTGCCCCTTCATCAACGCGGCCGCGGAGTACCCGGACCCGGACAGCGCCGTCCGCAAGCTGGTCGATGCGCACCGCGACTGGTGGACGAGCGCCTTCGAACGGCTCGTCGCGCCGCTCGGGCTGGCCGACCCCGCCGCGATCGCCGACGACCTGATGCTGCTGCGTGACGGCATCATGGTCGCCGGCTACCTCGGGGAGCCCACGAGGGTCGCGGCCTCGTTCCTGCGCAGCTGCCAGGCCGTGATCCGGTGCGCGCCCCGCGCGTCCGCCGGGTAGGGCGGGTCAGCGCGGGTGGTTCGTCAGGCTCCCAGGTACAGCAGGTTGGCGCTGGTCGCCCACAGCAGGGCCGAACCCGCCCCCACGAGCAGCACGGAGACCACGTAGAACCAGATCCGCATCCTGTGCCCGAGGATGCGCAGCAGGGCGGACAGGCCGAGGGCGGCGAGCGCGAACGCCGGCGCGGCCAGGAACGGGTCGCCCGCCTGCGGGTCCTGGGTGACCAGCAGGTACACGGCCACGAGGAGCAGCAGCCGCGGGACCCAGCGCAGCAGGGCGCCGAGCAGGCGCAGCGGCCACGGCCTCTTCTTGCGCGGTGGCGTGGCGACCTGAGCCGGAGGCCGCTGCTTCGTGGCCGGCTGGCTCGTCGGCTGCACCCGCTGCTGCGCACCGGGCCGGGCGCCCTGCTGCACGCCCGGGCGGACCGCCGGCTGGACGGCCGGGCGGGCCCCCGGCTGCATGCTCGGCGGACGTGTGGCGGGCTGCTGCCGGGCGGGCGGCTGCATGACGGGCATCGGGCGCGTGGCGTGCGCGACCCGCTTGACCGGCGGCTGTTTCGGGGCCGGGCCGAGATGCTTGACGGGGCTCTTGCGCGGCTCGAACGACTGCGGCGGCGCGGCCTGCTTGCGCACGACCTGGGTCGCCGCCGCCGGTGAGGGCGCCGCCGATCCGGGCAGGACGGCCGGGGGAGCCGCCCGCCTGCCTCCGGCCGGTGCCTGCTCGACCTCGCGGACCGGTTCGGGGCTGCGGAACGCGCGCCAGCCGCGGAGCGTGTCCGCGTGGCCCTCGGGCGGAGACGCGGTCCGCCAGCGCATCGCCTGCCAGATCCAGTCCTTGATCTCGGCGGGGGTGCGGCCGTCGGCGACGTGCGCGCCGATCTCCGCGACGTGGTCGGCGACGACCTGCTCCGCGGCGCCGTCGAAACCGTCCGCGTGCACCTCGGCCAGGACGCTCATCAGTGCGCGGTCGTACACGAGGGCGTGCCAGGGCTCCGTCACGCGCGAGGAGGGCGTGACGGCGTCGGGCCGGTAGCCCGGCTGGAACAGCTTGGTGTGGCCGCGTCCGGTCAGCACGTCGGTCGCCGGGAGGGCAGCCGCCTCGGCCGCCGTCACGCCGGCGCTGAGGACCTGCGAGGTGAGCATCAGCGTCGGGTCCGGCGTCGTGCTCGAGAGGCGGGCACGCACGACCGCCGCGATGTTCTCCAGCGGCGGCCGGTGGTCCGGCTGGTACCGGGTCATGGCGAGCACCAGCGACCGCACGTGCCGGTCGATGACGGGCGGCGCGGGCACGGGGTCCTCGTCGGGGACGACGCCGGCGGGCTCCTCGTCGACCAGGTCGGTCGCCACCAGGTCGCGGCCCAGGAAGTTCAGGTCCAGCGGCAGCGTGCCCGTGCTCGCGTACAGGAGCAGCAGGCCGAGGCTGTACACGTCCGACCGCGGGTGCACCCGCCGTCCGAACAGCTCCGGCGCCATGTAGGAGACGGTTCCGGCCGGCTGCGTCGACGTCGCGGCGTCGAACACCTTGGCGATGCCCAGGTCGATGAGCACCGCGCGGTCGCCGTCGACCATGATGTTCGCGGGCTTGAGGTCACGGTGCAGCGCACGCTGCTCCTGCAGCACGAGCAGCGCGTCGACGAGCTGCATCGCCAGGCCCAGCGCCTCCCGTCCGGACAGCGGGCCCTCCTCGCGCACCCGGTCCCGCAGCGTGGTGCCTGGCACGAGCTCCATCGCGAACCAGGGCTGGTCCGCGTCCAGGCCGGACTCGACGAAGCGGGGGAAGCCCCTGCCGTCCAGGCGTTCCAGGAGGTGCGCCTCCTGCGTGAAGCGCTCGCGCGCGTCGTCGTGCAGGCCGGTGAGGACCTTGAGGGCCACGTCGGAGCCGTCGTCGGCCACCGCGCGGTACACGTGCGCGAAACCGCCGTGGCCCAGGGCCTCCGCGAGCGTGAACCGGCCCATGCGTTCGCCGCTCGCGGGGATGCGGCGGACCGGGCGCACGGGGAGCGCTCCGGCGAGCGGGGCACGGACCGGTGCGAGGCCGGGTGCTGGCTCGGGTGCGAGGACCGGGACGAAGTCGGACGGCGGCGCGGGCACCGGGGGCTCGTCGGTGGCCGGAGCCGGGTCGGGCGCCGGGGCCTCGTCAGGTGCCGGGGCTTCGTCGGTTGCCGGAGCCTCGTCGAGGACCGGGTCCTGGTCGGACGGGGGAGGCGGCGGAGGCTCAGCAGCCGAGGCCTGATCGGTCGCCGGGCCCGGAACCGGCTCGGGGTCCAGGACGGAGGTTCTTGCGGCTGCGGCTGGGAGCTCAGGATCAGGCAACGGGACCGGACCGGGGCCGACGGCCGCTGGCGCGACCTCGCCGACGCCTGGCGCTGGTGACGTCATGCGGGCAACCTACCAGCGCCTACGCGCCCGTCCCAGAAAAGTCTCAGCCTGTCGCCGACGGATATTCCTGACGGCGGTGGCTCGGCGGCGGCTCGGGCGGAGAGCCGGCCAACCTTCGACCAGAGGTTGAGCCTCAACCTCTGGTTGAGGTTGAACCTTGGCCCGGCCGTCCGCGGCGCGGTCGATGGCTCACACACCCTGCTCCCGGTACCAGGCGATCTTCTCCCGCAGCCGCTCCTGCTGGCGGCGGAGCGTGTCCATCGACTCCTGCACGCGCCGGTCGTGCTCGTCGAGCAGCGCCACCCGCGCGGCAAGGGTGGTGTCGTCGAGCGACAGCTCGGCGTACCGCTTGAGGTCGGCGATCGGCATGCCGGTGTCGCGCAGGCAGTGGACGAGGTCGAGCCAGCCCAGGTCGTCGTCGGTGTAGGCGCGGTGTCCGCTCGACGTGCGCGCGATGGGACGCAGGATGCCCTCCCGTTCGTAGTACCGCAGCGTGTCGATGCTGAAGCCGGAGACCTCGGCGGCCTGCGCGGGCGAATAGGTGGTCATGTTCAGATCTTGCCCTTGACCTGGAGTGCGCTCCAGGGTTTTGGCTCGTCCCATGACCACCTCGATGACCACGTCGCAGACCACCACCAGCACGTCACCGGCCACCGAGCCCGCCGCCGCCCATGACACCCCGCCCGCCGAACGTCTCGTGCTCGGCGCCATGATGTTCGGCACGGCGGTCGACGAGGCGACGTCGTTCGCCGTCCTGGACCGGTTCGTCGAGGCCGGCGGCCGGTGGATCGACACCGCCGACTGCTACGCCTTCTGGGCGAGCGAGTCCGGCTACGGCGGGCAGAGCGAGGAGCTGCTCGGCCGCTGGTTCGCGGCGCGCCCCGGCGTCCGCGACCGCATCCTGCTCGCCACGAAGTTCGGGGCCGAGCCGCGCGACGCGGCGAACTGGCCCGCCTCCCGCACCGGACTGTCCCCGGCGGCGATCCGTGAGCAGATCACCGGCAGCCTGCGCCGCCTCGGCACCGACCACGTCGACCTCGCCTGGGGGCACATGGAGGACCGCTCGGTCCCGGTCGAGGAGACCGCCGACGCCTGCGCTGCCCTCGTGTCCGACGGCGTGACGGCCCGCATCGGCCTCTCCAACCACCCGGCGTGGCGGGTCGAGCGGGCCCGGCGGCACGCCGTCGCGCAGGGGGTCGAGCCGTTCAGCGTGCTGCAGCACGCCTACAGCTACCTCCAGCCCCGTCCGGGCACGCTCACGGGCAACCACCGGTTCGGCTGGCTGAGCGACGAGCTGGCCGACCTGGCCGCCGTCGAGGGCCTGGACGTGTGGGCCTACACGCCGCTGCTGTCCGGGGCGTACGACAACCCGGCGAAGCCGATCCCCGAGATCTTCGACCACCCGGGCAGCACGCAGCGCCTCGCGGTGCTCGACGAGGTAGCTGCAGAGGTCGGGGCGTCACGCGGTCAAGTGGTCCTCGCCTGGCTCGTGGCACGCGGCATCCGGCCGATGCTGGGCGGCAGCAAGGTGCACCAGCTCGACACGGCGGTCGAGGGCGTCGGTCTGACGCTCCCGCCCGACCTGTTGGACCGTCTGAACGGTGTGGACGTCACCCCGCCCTCCGCCTGACCGTTGAGTGCTGGGTATTTGCGCTGTCGGAACGTTCCGACAGCGCAAATAC
>NZ_JBHXBG010000101.1:0-20720 GCF_042726755.1 Promicromonospora sp. NPDC060271
TACCCGAGGTTCCGCGTGGTCTGGCTCGGTTTCCTGGAGTCCTAGGGCCTGTAACAAGACGTTGTGTGCTGTTTTTTTGCGCTGAAACGACTAACACACGCGAAAATATCCAGCACTCAACGGTGCCTGGCTGTTATGGGCGGTCGATGGTGATCGTCGGGGAGGTCCAGGTCTCCCAGTGGGCCGGGTTCCAGGTGTCGCCGTCGGCCTTGAGGGCCTTGAGGGAGAGCACGTAGTCGCCGTCGGGCACACTCTTGGTGACCCCGCGGAGCGTGGTGTACGAGCCGTCCCACGCGTAGGCGGTGAACCCGCCGGCCGTCTGGTTGCGCTCGACGCCCGCCACGTCGACGGCGAACGCGCCGCGGCGGTCCACCGGGCGGCGGGTCTCGGCGTCGAGCACCGTGACCTGCAGCTTCTCCACCTGGTGCTGGAAGTGGACGAGCGTGTACGGGATGTCGGGCAGGCCGTTCACGGTGCCCAGCGAGTACGCGGCGCCTTCAGGCTTCAGCTCGTAGTCGCCCTGCGGGTCGATGCAGTCGAGGTTGATGAACTCGGTGCACGCCGTGATGCTCCCGACCGACGGCAGGTCGGCCACCACCTCGCCGCCGGACATGACCGGCGTGATCGGGTCGATGGCCTGGTAGTCGCCCGCATAGCCGGCGTACGGCACGGAGTACTCGGTGCCGTCGCCGGCCGTGACCACCACGTACCCGCCGTAGATGAGCTGGTCGGCGTCGGTCGCCTCGGGTGCGGTGATCGTCACGCGGACCGCCTCGGACTGGCCCGGTCGCAGCCGCACCGACTCGCTGCTGAACGACACGTCCGCGTACGCGTCGGCGAACGACGGTGCGAAGGTGTTGCCGTACGTCGCGAGCGCCGGGGCGTGCGAAACGGTGTAGGTGCCCGTCTTCTTCGTCGTGTTGCGGACCGTCACCGACCTGGTGATGGTTCCGGTCCTGGTGTTCTCGCCGAGCGAGAGCTTCGCGGGCCGCACGCTGGCGCCGGCCTGGACGACGCCGGGGATGTCGAGCATGCCCGCACCCTGCCGGTGTGCATTGTCGAGGTAGCCGGCGGTCGGGGCCCCGAACCACGCGGCCGGGTCGGCGCTGTTCTGCAGCATGCCCCGGACCTGCGCGGCGCGCAGGCGCGGCTGTGCCTCGAGCAGCAGGGCGACGGCGCCCGCGACGTGCGGCGACGCCATCGACGTGCCGGAGTTGACGCCGTGCCCGCCCTGCTCCAGCGGCAGGGTCGAGTTGATGTTGCCGCCGGGGGCGCCGATGTCCGGCTTGAGGGTCAGGTCGGGAGACAGGCCGTACGAGCTGAACGAGCTGATCAGGCCACCGGTCGGGCTGGGCGTGGACACCTCGCCGGCCGACCACGTGAGCGTCACCTCGGTGCCGGCGGCGAGCTCGGCGACGAGGGCCTTGCCCTCGGCCTGCGGGATGCCGATGCCCGGGATGTCGCGGTCCACGACGCCGCCGCCGGAGAACAGGCCGGGGCTCGAGTTGTAGATCACGACCGCCGTCGCACCCGCGGCGTGCGCCGTCGCGTACTTCTCCTCGAAGGAGCACGAACCGCGTGCGATGAGGGCGGTCTTGCCCGCGACGTCGGCCTCCAGCGGTATGCCTACGCTCGGGCAGACGGTTCCGGCATCGACCAGCGGGTCGGTGGTGCCCTCGGTGGGCGGGTCCGCGACGTCGCCGAGGCCCAGGTAGGGCACCGTCGTGCCGGACGGGTTCGCGACGACGGAGCGCGCGGTCACGTGCGTGTTGTCGAACGACGCGACGCCGATGACCTTCTCGCCGAGGCCTGGCGCACCCGCCGAGTACAGGCCGGACGCGCCCGAGTTACCGATCGAGGCGACGACGACCATGCCCTGGTCGACGAGCAGGTCGCTCGCGGTAGCGGTCGGGTACGACGGCCAGGAGTAGGCGGAGCCGATCGACATGTTCAGCACGTCCATGTCGTCGGCCAGGGCGCGCTCCATGGCCGCGATCATGACGTCGGCGTCGGTGGAGCCCTCGCAGCCGAACACGCGGTACGCCCCGAAGGAGACGCCGGGCGCCACGCCCGTGATCCCGTCGGCCCGGCCCTCGGCGTTCGCGCCGACGATGCCAGCCACGTGGGTGCCGTGGCCCTGGCAGTCGTCCGGGACGGCGTCGGGGTGCGGGACCCGCTTGGCCGGGTCGCTCGAACCGGCGTCGTAGTCGTCACCGACCAGGTCGTAGCCCGCGACCACGCGGCTGTTCGGGAAGCCGGGGCCGCCCAGGTCCGGGTGGTCGACGTCGACGCCCGTGTCCATGACGGCGACCTTCACGCCCTCGCCCGTCAGGCCGAGCTCGTTCTGCGCGATGTCGGCACCCGTCATACCGAGCGCCGTCGCCATGTCCGGCTCGTTGCCGGGGAGGGTCTCCGGGATCTCGACCTGCGTCATGGGGTAGATCGCCTTGACGCCCTCGGTGCGCTGCAGGCGCCCGAGCTGGGTCGAGTCCATGTCGATGGAGTAGCCGTTGAACAGGGTGTGGAACGTGCGCCGGACCGAGTAGTCGACGTCGGCGTCCTTCGCGGCCGCGCGGAACTCCTGGCGTTCGGCCGTGAGGGTCTTGCTGTCGGTGCCCGCCGACGCCGGCTCGCTCTCCAGCTCGACGAACCATGAGCCCTTGGTCTCGTTGACCAGGCTCGTGTCGACGGAGGCCGGGATCTCGTGGACCGGCGCTATCGGGTCGATGGCGCTCGCGCCCTCGACGGCGCCCTGGGCGGCGAGGCCCTGGGCGGTGACACCCCCGGCTGCCAGCGCGAGCGCTGCGAGCGCTCCGAGGTACCTGCTGCGATTCATTCGTGCTCCCCGTTCGGGTGGCCACCGCTTGCTACCCCGATGGCCCTTATGTGAAGAAAGCGAGACTCGGGTGACTTTAGAGGAGCACATCCGCGCGGGGAAGACGTGGAGAGCAAGCCGGGTGATCTTCCGGCGTGGTGTCACCGCACGTCGATGTGGATCGGGTTGGTGTAGAGCCAGGTGTCCGCCCACGGGTCGCCGTCGTTGTCGGCGTGGGGCAGCGGGCCGTCGGGGTCGATCGACGCACCGAGGTAGCCGGTGCCGTGCCGGTTCCCGTCGCTGCCGCGCAGCCGGATGTAGCAGGACCGCGTGATGCGGCCGAGCGCGATGCGCAGGTGATAGGTGCCGGACCGGCCGGTCGTGTCGATCTGCTCGACGACGCGCGTGTCGGGCGCCTGCCAGCTGTCGCGGTCCGTCGCCGGCCCGGTGACGGTACCCCGGATCACGTCCAGGTGGGCGAGCCGGGGGAGCACCCCGTGCGGGTTGGGTCGGTGTGCGCTGCGCACCGTGACCATGAGCTCGACGGCGGTCCCGCGCTCCACGGTGAGCCGCCCGCCGAGCGTGCTGCTCCGGCCCCGGGCGCCGACGAGCCGGACGTCGAGCCCGTCGACGAGGTGTCCGTGGTCCACCCAGACCCGGCCGCGGCGCAGGCCGTCCATGACGTCGAGGTAGCCGTGCCGGGTCACGCCGACATGGGTGCGGCTGAACTCGCCGGGCCAGAAGTCGCTGCCGGGCTGGGGCGTCCCGGTGTCCACGGGGGACGGCTTCCAGCCCAGCGAGTCGAAGCTCTCGCCGGCCGGCATGTCGCCGTCGCGCCAGGTGTCCCAGATGGTGCGGTGGTTGTCGGAGTTGGAGGTGATCGAGAACAGGGTGCCCTCTGCGAGCATCGCGTCCCACAGGCCGCCGACGGTCGCCGTCATCCAGTCGAAGCCACCGAAGGTGCGGTACGCGTCGACCGGGTAGCCGGACCAGGAGTCCGGGCGCGGCGCGTTGCTGTACTCGCCCCGCTGGGCCCGTGCGGCGCCGCGGAAGGCGACCCAGTCCGGGTCCGCGTCGCCCTGGGCGCCCGGCGCGCCCTCCATGCCGATGCAGATCCCGCGCGCGGCGTCGCGCCAGGCCCGGATCTCGTGCGGGGAGTCGATGCCGAGCCGGGACGGGTGGTTGGCCAGCACGAGGACGTCGTCGACGTAGCCGCTCGCCTTCTGGGCGGCGAGCCATTGCAGTGCGTCCACCGCACGCTGCTCGTTCTCGGGCAGGTCGGCGGCCCAGCCGTTGAGCTTGCCGTCCCACTGCCGCTCGAACTCGCGCAGCAGCTCGACCTCGTGCCGGCCGGGTGCGGTGAACACCGTGCCATGCTCGGCAGCGGGAATGTACCACTCCAGGCCCTGGAAGATGAGCTGGCGCGGGTTGCGTGCCCGCGCGGCCATGATCTCCTCGTGCTCGGCGGCGGCTCCCTTGTCGCGGTGGCCGAGGTTGCTGTGCTCCGTGAAGACCATCCAGTCCAGGCCGTACTCGGCGCCCTTCCTGGTGAGCTGGTCGAAGTCGTACTTGGCGTCGTGGCTGTACCGGGAGTGCACGTGGTGGTCGCCGACGAGCCAGGCGAGCCGAGGATCCCCGTGCCCGCCCGCGGCGACGGCGGTCCCGGCGTGCGCGCCGGTGGCGAGCGCGAGCCCGCCGACCATGCCGAGGCGCAGGAACGTGCGGCGGGAGGCTCCTTGCGGGTCCAGGGACGAGGCCGGGACCGACGGATCGGCCCAGGCGGGCAGATCGGTGGTACGGAACGGGTGGGGCATGGTTCCTCCTGCGGCAGTTCTTGGTGACGCCACAGGGTCGCGCCGCAGGAAGGCCCGAAGATGAACGCGATACGTCGGCCGCCTGTCGGCCGGGCGTCGAGTCCCTGGCTCCCGAAACGCCGAGACCTCGAAGGGGAGAGCCCGACGCCGGGCCGGCAGCCCCGGGGGTGGTGGGGCGGAGAGAGACGGCGGCCGGCACGGCGTCGGGCAGCTTGGGGCGGGGAGTGGAGCTAGACCTGGTCGGCCGGCGAGTCCACCAGGTGTCCCTGGTAGGCCGGGTTCGTGAGGAACGCCGGGAAGTCGTCCTGGAGGGCGACCCGGCGGAAGATCGCCGCCGCGTCGTCGAGCCGGCTGCCGTGCTCCTGCGGGAGCGAGGCGACGACGTCGAGCAGGATCGTCTCGACCCGCTCCCGGGTGATCGGGAGCTGGTCCTCGTGGGTGACCGTGCCCGACGCGATCCACTGCCACACCTGGGACCGGGAGATCTCGGCGGTGGCGGCGTCCTCCATCAGGTTGTCGAGCGCCGCGGCTCCGGTACCGCGCAGCCAGGCGTCGATGTAGCGGACGGCGACCGAGACGTTCGACCGCAGCCCGGCGGAGGTCACGGTCGCCCCGGCACGCCGCGCGGACGCGATGTCGAGGAGCTCGTGCTGCCCCACGACGACGTCCGGCCGCTGCCGCGACACCTGGTTCGGCGCGTCCCCGAGGACGGCGTCGAACTCGGCCTCCGCCACCGGGATCAGGTCGGGGTGGGCCACCCACGTGCCGTCGAAGCCGTCGCCGGCCTCACGCTTCTTGTCCGCCGCGACCTGCTGGAACGCCTGCCGGGTGACCTCAGGGTTGCGGCGGTCCGGGATGAAGGCGCTCATCCCGCCGATCGCGTGCGCCCCGCGCTTGTGGCACGTGGCGACGAGCAGCTCGGTGTAGGCGCGCATGAACGGTGCGGTCATGGTGACCTGCGCGCGGTCCGGCAGCACGTACGAGTCGCCGCGCGTGCGGAAGCACTTGATGATCGAGAACAGGTAGTCCCAGCGGCCGGCGTTGAGCCCAGCGCAGTGGTCACGCAGCTCGTAGAGGATCTCCTCCATCTCGAACGCAGCGGGCAGCGTCTCGATGAGCACCGTGGCGCGGATCGTGCCGCGCGGGATGCCCAGGGCGTCCTGCGCGACCTCGAACACCTCGTTCCACAGCCGCGCCTCCCGGTACCCCTCCAGCTTGGGCAGGTAGAAGTACGGGCCCCGGCCGCGCGCGATCAGCTCGGCGGCGTTGTGGAAGAAGTAGAGCCCGAAGTCGACGAGGCTGCCCAGGGCGCTGCTCGTGATGCCGTTCGCGTCCGTGTAGCGCAGGTGGGCCTCGTCGAGGTGCCAGCCACGCGGACGGAACACGATCGTCGGGAGGTCGACGATGTCGGCGGACCGCAGCGTGTACTCCTTGCCGGCCTCGTTGGTGAAGCTCAGCGTGCCGCGGATGGCGTCGTGCAGCGCGAGCTGCCCCTCGATCACGTTGGGCCACGTCGGGCTGGACGCGTCCTCGGCGTCGGCCAGCCAGCACCGGGCACCGGAGTTGAGCGCGTTGATGGTCATCTTCGGGTCGGTGGGACCCGTGATCTCGACCCGGCGGTCCTCCAGGCCTGGCGCCTTCCGCGAGCCGGCGACCTGCCAGTGCGGGTCGTCGCGCAACGGACGCGTCGAGGCCCGGAAGTCGGGGTCGCTGCCGTCGGCGATGTCCTGCCGGCGCAGCTGGCGCTGCGCGATCAGCTCGTCGCGGGCGGCGTCGAACCGGTCGTGGAGCAGGGCGAGGAACTGGAGCGCGTCAGGGCTCAGGATCTCGCCGTAGCGCGGGCCGACCGACCCGGTGACGGTGATGACGCCCCGGCGCGAGCCGGTGCGCGAGGCACCCACCCCGCCGTTCGGCAGCGAGCTCGGTGCGGAGCTGCTGCGCGCCGGCGTGGCGGACGGACGTGCGGAGGCCGGGCGGGCGGCCGACGTCGGCGTGGAGCCCGTCCGTGCGGCGGGCGGCGTGCCGATCCCGGCGAGACCGGCGTCCGGGTCGAACGGGTTGGCGCCCTGCGGGCGCGTGTCGATGGTCGCGGTCATCAGAACTGCGCCGCCTCGGTCGAACCGGCCAGGGCCGTGGTGGAGGAGTCGGGGTTCAGCGCCGTCGCCACGCGGTCGAAGTAGCCGGTGCCGACCTCGCGCTGGTGCTTGGTGGCGGTGTAGCCGCGCGACTCGGCCGCGAACTCCTTCTCCTGCAGCTCGACGTACGCGGTCATCTGCTCGCGGGCGTAACCGTGGGCCAGGTCGAACATCGAGTAGTTCAGGGCGTGGAAGCCGGCCAGGGTGATGAACTGGAACTTGAAGCCCATCGCGCCCAGCTCGCGCTGGAACTTCGCGATCGTGTCGTCGTCCAGGTGCTTCTTCCAGTTGAACGACGGCGAGCAGTTGTAGCTCAGCATCTGGTCCGGGAAGTCGGCCTTGACGGCCTCGGCGAACTTGCGGGCGAGCTCGAGGTCGGGCGTGCCGGTCTCCATCCAGATCAGGTCGGAGTAGGGCGCGTAGGCCTTGGCGCGGGCGATGCACGGCTCGATGCCGTTGGTCACCTTGTAGAAGCCCTCGGCGGTGCGCTCGCCGGTGATGAACGGCAGGTCGCGCTCGTCGACGTCGGACGTGATCAGGGTCGCGGCCTCGGCGTCGGTCCGGGCGATCACGATGGACGGGACGTCGGCGACGTCGGCCGCGAGACGGGCCGCGTTCAGGGTGCGCACGTGCTGCTGGGTGGGGACGAGCACCTTGCCACCGAGGTGGCCGCACTTCTTCTCCGAGGCGAGCTGGTCCTCCCAGTGCACGCCGGCCGCACCCGAGGTGATCATCGACTTCATCAGCTCGTACGCGTTGAGCGGGCCGCCGAAGCCGGCCTCGGCGTCGGCCACGATGGGGGCGAGCCAGTCGCGCGTGGGGGTGCCGTTCTCCGACACGTCGATCTGGTCGGCGCGCAGGAGCGCGTTGTTGATGCGACGGACGACGGCGGGCACGGAGTTGGCCGGGTACAGCGACTGGTCGGGGTAGGTCTGGCCCGAGAGGTTCGCGTCGCCCGCGACCTGCCAGCCGGACAGGTAGATGGCCTGCAGGCCCGCCTTGACCTGCTGCACCGCCTGGTTTCCGGTCAGTGCCCCGAGGGCGTTGATGTAGTCCTCCTCGTGGAGCTGGCGCCACAGGCGCTCGGCGCCGCGGCGGGCGAGGGTGTTCTCCTCGCCGACCGAGCCGCGCAGCGCGACGACGTCCTCGGGAGTGTAGGTGCGCTCGATGCCGGCCCAGCGCGGGTCGGACTCCCAGGACTGCTGCAGCTCGGCAGCGGTCTGCACCTGGTCGCCGGTGCGCACGGGAGTCGACGCGGTCGTCGCGGACACAGTCGCCTCTGACGGGGAATCGATGGTGGGTGCGCTCATGGCGGGTCTCCTTCTCGTGGAACGTCGTCACCGCGCCTGCCGGGTGACGTGTTACGACCTTCTGCCCTGCGCAACCCCCTTCACAAGCAGATCTGAGCAGAAGAACTTCAGTTCTTCTGTTGAACGGAAGGCTCTTCGTATGTCACCCTCGGACATGGCAGTTACCCCCGGTCATCGCAGAACCGCGCGAAACGTCACTTCTTCGCTTCCCACACAGAACGGCGTAGGCCGGGCAGTGGGGCAGGCTGAGGCCGAGCCGGACGCCCTCACCATCGGACGGCGCATCCGGCACCTGCGGACCAGCAAGGGCATGACGCTCGACGACCTCGCTTCGGCGATCGACCGGGCGCCGTCCCAGGTCAGCACGCTGGAGAACGGCAAGCGGGAGCCCAAGTTCTCGCAGCTGCAGACCATCGCGAGGGCGCTCGGCGTCGGCGTCGACGACCTGCTCTCGCCCGAGGCGCCGTCGGAGCGGGACGGGCTGGAGATCGAGCTGGAGCGGGTGCAGCGTGGTCCGCTGTTCGCATCGCTCGGCATCGAGGGCGTGCGGATCGGCAAGTCGCTGCCGCACGACGCGCTCACGACC
Organism: Promicromonospora sp. NPDC060271; assembly: GCF_042726755.1. Lineage (NCBI taxonomy): Bacteria > Bacillati > Actinomycetota > Actinomycetes > Micrococcales > Promicromonosporaceae > Promicromonospora > Promicromonospora sp. NPDC060271. Next base: position 8,661 of record NZ_JBHXBG010000101.1, read on the forward strand.
ATCCTGGCGCTGCACCGTGAGCTCGAGCGGCTGCACACCGAGCGTGCGGCCACGCCGGAGGAGGCTCGCCGGGCCAACGCCGAGCTCCGCGACGACATGCGCGCCAAGGACAACTACCTGCCCGAGCTGGAGCAGGTCGCGAAGGAGCTGCTCGCCGACGTCGGGCACACGTCGGGCCCGCTGCCGCAGCGTATGGCGGCCGAGATCGCCGCCCACCTGGGCTTCACGCTGCACTACGTGAGCGACCTGCCGCACTCGACGCGTTCGGTGATCGACACCCGGAACCGGCGTCTCTACCTGCCGTCCAAGGGCTTTCGCGGCCGTTCCAACACCCGGTCGGCCCTGCTGCAGGCGCTCGCGTCACACGTGCTCGACCACACCGAACCCGGCGACTACGGCGAGTTCCTGCGCCAGCGTGTCGAGGCGAACTACCTGGCGGCGGCCCTCATGGTCCCGGAGAAGCCGGGCGTGAAGTTCCTGCGTGACGCGAAGGACGAGCGCGCCATCGCCATCGAGGACCTGCGCGACGCCTTCGGGGTCTCGTTCGAGACGGCGGCGCACCGGTTCACCAACCTCGCGACCAGGCACCTCGGCATCCCCGTGCACTTCATGAAGGTCCACGAGTCCGGGATCCTGCACAAGGCGTACGAGAACGACGGCGTACGGTTCCCCTCGGACGCGCTGGGCGCCGTGGAGGGGCAGCACGTGTGCAAGCAGTGGACGGCGCGGCGCGTGTTCGACGTCGAGGACCGGTTCAACCCGTACGCGCAGTACACCGACACGACGTCCGGCACCTACTGGTGCACCTCGCGCGTCGAGAACACGGCGGACGGCGCGTTCTCGGTGTCGGTCGGTGTGCCGTTCGCGGACGTCAAGTGGTTCGAGGGACGCGAGGCGACGGTCCGGACGGCCTCACGCTGCCCCGACGAGTCGTGCTGCCGTCGCCCGCCCGAGGAGCTGTCCGCGAAGTGGGGCGACTTCGCCTGGCCCTCGGCGCGGCCCCACGCGTCGATGCTGGCGGCGATGCCGTCGGGCGCGTACCCGGGGGTGGAGACGACGGAGGTCTACCGGTTCCTGGAGCGGCACGCTCCCCAGGACTGAGCGCGGCACGCTCCCCAGGACTGAGCGCGGCACGCTCCGGAGGGCCGAGCGCGGCTCACTGCCCCAGCATCCGGTCCCGTTGCCGCGCCATCTCGGCGAGCAGCGCCTGCACGACGGCGGCCACCGCGGGCCGCCGCCAGGACTCGCTGCGGACCACCGCCCAGTAGGGCAGCCGCTCGGTCACGTCGTCGGGCAGGAGCCGGACGAGGTCGTCGTGCCGGTCGGCCATGAAGCAGGGCAGGAACCCAAGCCCCGCCCCAGCGCGGGTGGCCTCGACGTGCACGAACACGTTCGTCGAGGCCAGGGCGTCCTGCATGCCCGGAACGAGGCGGCGCGGTGCGTCGAGGTGGTTGACCTGGAGCATGGAGTCGATGAAGTAGACGAGCCCGTGCCCGGACATCTCGTCGACGGTGGCCGGTGTGCCGTGCCGCGCCAGGTAGTCGCGCGATCCGTACATCCCGAGCACGTACTCGCCGAGGCACACGGCTTTGGCGCGCTGCACGCTCGGCTCCCCGACGACGACGTCGATGTCGACGCCCGAACGATGGTGGGTCGCCACGCGGGTGACGGTGACGAGCTCGACGGACAGCTCGGGGTGCTCGCCGCGCAGCCTGGCGATCGCGGGGGAGGCGATGTAGGCGCTGAACCCGTCGGTCGCCGTCATCCGCACGACGCCGGTGACGGGGTCGGCCTCGGTGTCGCCGGCCACGAGCCGGTCGACGGCGTCCGACACCGCCTCGCCTGCGCGTGCGGCCCGGCGGCCGAGCGAGGTGAGCTCCCAGCCGTCCGCGCCGCGCACCAGGAGGCGGCCACCGAGGGAACGCTCGAGCGCGGTGATGTTGCGGGCGACGGTGGTGTGGTTGACGCCCAGGGCCTGCGCGGCCGTCGTGTAGCGGCCCGTGCGCGCCACCTGCAGCAGCACGAGGAGCTGGTCGGCGACCTGGCTGGCCGGCGGATCGTTGCGGGCTGGCATGCGGCGACCGTACCAAGTGTGCATCCGTGCACACCTGGTCTGCCCACTTCGTCATTGTCCGCACAGCGCTTCCCGGGAAAACTCTGGCGAGTCACACGTGGCAGGCCGTGCGGACCGCACCGGCCGGCCAGTACCCGTGTCAGAGTCGACACCAAGGAGCAGCATGTCTGCACAGCAGGGCACCCGCGTACCGGACGACCGGTCGCTGATCAGGCGCATCGTCGCCGCCTCGATGGCCGGCACCGTCGTCGAGTGGTACGACTTCTTCCTCTACGCGACCGCCTCGGCGCTCGTGTTCAACAAGGTCCTCATGCCCGAGACGGGCAACGAGTACGACGCGATCATCGCGGCCTTCGTCACCTACGCGGTCGGCTTCCTCGCCCGGCCGCTCGGCGGCGTGATCTTCGGCCACATCGGCGACAAGCTGGGCCGCAAGCACACCCTCCAGTTCACGATCCTGCTCATCGGCGTCGCCACCGTGCTGATGGGCTGCTTGCCCACGTTCCAGCAGGTCGGCTTTCTCGCGCCGGCGCTCCTGGTGATCCTGCGCTTCGTGCAGGGCGTCGCGCTCGGCGGCGAGTGGGGCGGCGCCGTCCTGCTCGTGGCGGAGCACAGCCGGGACGACGAGCGGGCGCGCTGGACCGCGTGGCCGCAGGCGGGGGTGCCGGCGGGCAACCTGCTCGCCACCGTCGTGCTCTACACGATGTCCGCAACGCTCAGTGACGCCGCGTTCCTCTCCTGGGGCTGGCGCGTCGCGTTCTGGCTCTCCGCCGTGGTCATCGTCATCGGCTACTACGTGCGCACAAGGGTCTCGGACGCGCCCATCTACGAGGAGGCGAAGGCCGAGATCGACGAGGGCGCCAAGGGTTACGGCGTCCTCGAGGTGATCCGGCGCTATCCGCGCGGCGTGCTCACCGGCATGGGGCTGCGGTTCGCGGAGAACATCCTCTACTACCTCGTGGTGAGCTTCTCGATCGTCTATCTCGGCACCGCGCTCGGCATGGACACCACGCGCATCCTCGGCGTCGTCGCGGCGGCGCACGCGTTCCATTTCGTGGTGATCCTCGCCGTGGGGCGCCTCGCGGACAGCGTCGGCCGCAGGCCCCTGTACATCGCCGGCGCGGTCCTCGGCGCCACCTGGTGCTGGTTCGCGTTCCCCGCGATGGACACCCGGAACACGTGGGTGATCCTCGCCGTCCTCATGGCCGGGCTGCTCTTCCACGCCATGATGTACGCGGTGCAGCCCGCCATCATGTCGGAGATGTTCCCCACCCGGATGCGGTACTCGGGGGTCTCCATCAGCTACCAGGTCACCTCGATCGTGGCCGGCTCCCTCGCCCCGATCCTCGCCACCACCTGGCTCAAGAACACCGGCTCCTGGTGGCCCACCGCCGTGTACATGCTGGTAGCGGCCGCGATCACGCTGGTGGCCGCGCTCGCGCTGCGCGAGACCAAGGGCTCGTCGCTACATGCCCTCGACGCCGAGGACCAGGCACGCGAACGGGCGCTCGCGGAGGGCCGGTCTTGAGCTCCGGCGCCCCGAGCCCCACCGTCCCGAGCCCCACGCTGGCCGGGCGTCGTGCCCTGGTGACCGGCGGCGCGAGCGGCATCGGCGCGGCGTGCGCCCGGGAGCTCGCGGCCCGGGGCGCGCACGTGACCGTCGCGGACGTCGACGGCGACGGCGCCAAGGCGCTCGCCGAGGAGGTCGGCGGCGAGGCCTGGGTGGTGGACCTGTCCGACACCCGGGCGCTCGACTCCCTTCGTCTGGAGACGGACGTCCTCGTGAACAACGCGGGCATCCAGCGGGTCAGCGCCATCGCGGACTTCGCGCCCGACGACTTCCGGCTGGTCCAGCGGATCATGCTGGAAGCCCCGTTCCTGCTGGTCCGGGCCGCGCTGCCCGGCATGTACGAACGGGGATGGGGCCGGGTCGTCAACATCTCGTCGGTGCACGGGCTGGTCGCGTCGCCGTACAAGGCGGCGTACGTGGCGGCCAAGCACGGGCTCGAAGGGCTGTCGAAGGTGACGGCGCTGGAGGGCGGCGAGCACGGGGTCACGAGCGTCTGCGTGAACCCCGGCTACGTCCGCACGCCGCTCATCGAGAAGCAGGTCGCCCAGCAGGCGAAGGCGCACGGCATCCCCGAGTCGGAGGTGCTTGCGAAGGTCATGCTTGAGCAGGCCGCGGTGAAACGGCTGGTGGAACCCGAGGAGGTGGCCGCGCTGGTCGGGTGGCTCACGGGCCCGGAGGCCGCCATGGTGTCCGGTGCGTCGTGGACCATCGACGGCGGATGGAGCGCACGCTGACCGGGTGTGACACTGGCTCATGGCACGACCTGCCGGCACTGGCCCGATGGAGGAGTCGACGATGACTGAAGTGGGTAGCACGGGGTTCGACAAGGTGGTCGCGAGCGCGGCCGAGGCGGTCGCAGACATACCGGACGGTGCGTCGCTCGCCGTGGGCGGGTTCGGCCTGTGCGGCAACCCGATCGCGCTGATCGAGGCCCTGCTCGCGCAGGGCACCGCCGGCCTGTCCGTGGTGAGCAACAACTGCGGCGTCGACGACTGGGGGCTCGGCGTGCTGTTGAACGCCCACCGCATCGCGAAGATGACCAGCTCGTACGTGGGGGAGAACAAGGAGTTCGAGCGGCAGTTCCTGTCCGGGGAGCTCGAGGTCGAGCTCACCCCGCAGGGCACGCTCGCCGAGAAGCTCCGCGCCGGCGGCGCGGGCATCGCGGCCTTCTTCACCCGTACGGGTGTCGGCACCCAGGTGGCGGACGGCGGTCTCCCGCGCAAGTACGACGGCGCAGGCGGCATCGCCGTCGCGTCGCCGGCCAAGGAGGTGCGCACGTTCCGGACCGGCAGCGGTGACGAGGCCGAGTACGTGCTGGAGGAGTCGATCAGCACCGACTACGCGCTGGTGCACGCGCTGCGCGGGGACCGGCACGGGAACCTCGTGTTCAACAAGTCGGCCCGCAACTTCTCGCCGCTCGCCGCGATGGCGGGGCGCGTGTGCATCGCACAGGTCGAGGAGCTCGTCGAACCGGGGGAGATCGACCCGGACACCGTGCACCTGCCAGGGGTCTACGTCCACCGGGTGGTGCACGTCGGCTCCGACATCGAGAAGCGGATCGAGCGGCGCACGGTGTCCACGCCGTCGTCGGCCACTCCGGACACGAAGGGGGCCTGAACCATGGCACTGACCCGACAGGAGATGGCCGCGCGCGCAGCGCGCGAGCTGACCGACGGCATGTACGTGAACCTGGGCATCGGGCTGCCGACGCTCGTGCCCAACTACGTGCCGGAGGGCCGGCACCTGGTGCTGCAGTCCGAGAACGGGATCCTCGGCGTCGGGCCGTACCCGACCGAGGACGCGGTGGACCCCGACCTGATCAACGCGGGCAAGGAGACGGTGACGCTCCTGCCGGGCTCGTCGATCTTCGACTCCGCGATGTCGTTCGGCATGATCCGCGGCGGCAAGATCGACGCCGCGATCCTCGGCGGCATGCAGGTCTCCGCCACCGGTGACCTGGCCAACTGGATGGTCCCCGGCAAGATGGTCAAGGGCATGGGCGGGGCCATGGACCTGGTGCACGGTGCGGGCCGCGTCATCGTCCTCATGGAGCACGTGGCGCGGGACGGGTCGCCGAAGATCCTGCGCACCTGCTCGCTGCCGCTGACGGGCAAGGGTGTGGTCAACCGGATCATCACCGACCTGGCCGTGCTCGACGTGACGGCGTCCGGGCTGGTGCTGCGGGAGCTCGCACCAGGGGTCACCGTCGACGAGGTCGCGGAGAAGACGGAGCCGGAGCTCACCGTGGAGCTCGTCGAGCCGATGGTCTGAGCGCTACGGGGTGCAGGGCACCGGGCGATACGCTGAAGAACGACGGCCAAAGGAGGTCTCATGACTGACCCGATCAACACTCCGGCAAGCGCCACGAGCGCGGCCCCGGGTGCGGAGAACAGCACCGACAAGAACGGTGCCGACGATGTAGTGATCGTCTCGGCGGCGCGGACGCCGCAGGGGCGGCTGAAGGGCTCGCTGGCCACGCTCAGCGCGGTCGAGCTCGGCGCGGTCGCCGCGCGGCGTGCGCTCGAGGGCGCCGGCGCGCTCGCCGCCGACGTCGACAAGGTGATCTTCGGCCAGGTGATCCAGGCGGGTGCCGGGCAGAACCCGGCCCGGCAGACGGCGGTCGCAGCGGGCGTCTCCTGGGACGTCCAGGCGGTCACCGTCAACAAGGTGTGCCTCTCGGGGCTGACGGCGATCATCGACGGCGCGCGGCTGCTGCGGACCGGCGAGGCGGCAGTGGTGCTGGTGGGCGGGCAGGAGTCGATGACGAACGCCCCGCACCTGCTGCCCGGCTCGCGGTTCGGGTTCGGCTACGGCCCGGCCGAGCTGCTGGACTCCGTGGCGCACGACGCCCTGACCGACGCGTTCGACGGCGTCTCCATGGGCATCTCGACCGAGGACCACAACACCGGGGACGTCTTCGTGTCCCGCGAGGAGCAGGACGTGATCGCCGCGGCCTCGCACCAGCGGGCCGCGGCGGCCTGGAAGGACGGGGTCTTCGAGGCGGAGCTCGCGCCGGTCTCGGTGCCGCAGCGCCGCGGTGAGCCGGTCGAGGTGCGCACCGACGAGGGCGTCCGGCCCGACACCACCCCCGAGTCGCTGGCGAAGCTGCGCCCCGCGTTCGCGGGCGAGGGAACGCTCACGGCGGGCAACTCGTCGCAGATCTCCGACGGCGCCTCGGCGCTCGTGCTCACCACCCGCGGCCGCGCGGAGGCGGCGGGCGTGCCGGTGCTCGCGACGGTTCGCGCGCACGGCCAGGTGGCGGGCCCGGACAACTCCCTGCACTCCCAGCCGGCCCGGGCGATCGCCCAGGCGCTGGAGCGCGAGGGCTGGACGGCCGAGGACCTCGACGTCGTCGAGATCAACGAGGCGTTCGCCGTGGTGGTCGGGGTCTCGGCGAAGGCGCTGGGTGTTCCGCTGGACCGCGTCAACGTGCACGGCGGCGGGATAGCGCTGGGCCACCCCGTCGGGGCGTCCGGGGCCCGGATAGCGGTGCACGCGGCGCACGAGCTCGCGCGGCGCGGGGGCGGACGGGCCGCCGTCGGCCTGTGCGGTGGCGGAGGCCAGGGCGAGGCGCTCCTCCTGGAGCTGTGACCGTCGGGGAACGACCAGCGGGTCAGTGGGACTCGCGGTCCCTGGTGTCGCCGATGTAGCTGCGGACCTCGTCGGGCCGGCCGTCGAGGTTCATGTCGGCGGTGCGGGCCCGGCGGGCGTCCCAGCGCAGGGAGACGGCGCCGAGGATCGCCGCGAGCACCGAGGCGCCGAGGATCGCGATCTTCGCCCCGTCGGTGTGCTCGGAGTCCCCGAAGGACAGCTCGCTGATCAGCAGCGACACGGTGAACCCGATGCCGGCCAGGAGCCCGACGGGCAGCAGGTCGCGCACGCCGATGCCGTCGGGCAGGCGCAGCGGGGTGATCCGCGTGATCACGGCCGTCGTCCCGAGCACGCCGAGGAGCTTGCCCAGCACCAGGCCGGCGGCTATCGCGGCGACCACCGGCTGGCCGATCACGGCGCCCGGCCCGTCCCCGTCGACCAGCGAGACGCCCGCGGCGAAGAAGGCGAACACGGGCAGCGCGATGCCTGAGGAGAGCGGCTTGAGCCGGTGCTCGTACCGGGCGGTGCGCGACGTCGCCTCGCCGTGCACGGCGAGTGCCGGCACGGTGAAGCCGAGCAGCACACCCGAGATGGTCGCGTGGACGCCGGACGCGTGCATCAGCGCCCACGCGACCGCGGCGAGCGGCAGCAGCATGAACCACCGCGGCTTGCGCGACCGGACGTGCCACAGGAAGAGCGCGACGCAGGCGAGCGTGCCGAGCAGGGGGAGCCAGTGGATCTCGCTGGTGTAGAAGATCGCGATGACGACGATCGCGAGCAGGTCGTCCACGACGGCGAGCGTCAGCAGGAAGGTTCGGATCGCCGTCGGCAGCCCGCGGCCGAAGATCGCGAGCACGCCCACTGCGAACGCGATGTCCGTGGCCGTGGGGATGGCCCAGCCGTGCAGGGCGCCAGGATGACCGAGGCTCAGGACGACGGCGACGTAGATCAGGGCGGGGACGGCCATGCCGCCGACCGCCGCGATCATCGGGACGCCCGCCTCCTTCGGGTTGCGGAGGCTGCCTGCGACGAACTCCTGCTTCAGCTCCACGCCGACCACGAAGAAGAAGATCGCGAGCAGGCCGTCCGCCGCCCAGGTGCTGAGGGACAGGTCCAGATGGACCGGCAGCGGTCCGATCGCGGCCGGACCGACCACCGTGGCGGACAGCGTCTGGTAGGCGTCCCGCCAGGGGGAGTTCGCCCAGAGCAGGGCGAGGAACGCGGCCCCGATCAGGAGCGCACCGCCGGTGGTCTCACGGGAGGCCCAGGTCCGGAGACGCTGGACTCGGGTGCGGGCGACGGCGTCAGAGCTCAACGCGGGTCCTTTCGGCTTTGCGGGTCGTCGGAGCAGGACCGGTCGACCCGGTCCACGCCGACCAGACTTCCCGGCACACCCTGGGCTTCACCCTACTCGGAGGTGAGTTCCGCGCAGGCTGTGCGCAGCTTGGTGATGGTGTTCCAGTTCCGGGCGGTGGTCGGCGTGCCGGCTGCCTGGTCGACGGCCTTCGACGTGAGCTTCGACCGGCCGATGCCGTCCACGTAGTGCACGTACAGGACCCCCGCACCGGTCGCGAGCAGCTCGCGACCGGCATTGGCCAGGTCGAGCCGGGCGATACCCGCCTCGTCCAGGTCACCGAACGGGACGTGCACCTGGAGCTGCGCCGGATGCTCCCGCGCGGCGGCGGCGAAGGGGTTGGCCCGGGCTATCGCCTCGAGCTGCCCGGCACTCAGGGCGACCACTGACACGTCCTGACCGATCCGCTCGGCGAGGCAGCGTTGCACCAGGTGTGCGACGTCGGCTGACGTGGACGCACCGGACGTGCCCGGCGTGACCACGAGGTTGCCGCTGTTGAGGAGGGTGCGGGCCGCTCCGAGGCCGGCGTCGGCGGCCGCGCCGATCAGGTCGGCGGACGTGACGCGCAGGCCGGGTCCGACGTTGACCGCGCGGAGCAGGACGGCGAAGGAATCCATGCGTCCCATCCTGACGCTTCGGCGAGCCTTCCAGCGAGTTTTGCGATTCCTTGGGGCGACCGTCAAGTTATTACCAACATGTGAACAGTTCGTGACAACTTGCGACCCGCCGGGGGATGAGTCTGGTCATGGGATGGCAGTACGCGTAGTTTCCATCTCAGGGACGGCACCCAGTCGCCCCTTCGGGAGGCCAACCTATGGAGTGCTCGCTCCGTGGAGAAGGGCCGGTCCCGGCTCTGTGCCACGACGCGGCGCACCGAGTCGGTCATCCGGCCCATCCACCAGCCCCGGTTCGTCCGGGTCGGTTCCGCCGACAGGCGGTACCCGCCAGGTAGCGACGAGGCTGTCACGGCGTTTCGGCGCCGGAGGGAGAACCGCAGTGAGCCAATCCGCACACACCACCCGTCCGTCCGACCAGAGTGCCGACGCCGCTCCCGGCGCGGCGGGTGACGAACGTAGGACCTTCGTCATCGACACGTCTGTGCTGTTGAGTGATCCCAAGGCGATGTTGCGGTTCGCGGAGCACGATGTAGTACTCCCGATCGTGGTGATCACGGAGCTGGAGGGCAAGCGGCACCACGCCGAGCTCGGTTACTTCGCCAGGAGCGCCCTGCGGATGCTGGACGGGCTGCGCGTCCAGCACGGCCGTCTCGACGCACCGGTCCCGGTGGGGGACGCGGGTGGCACGCTGCGGGTGGAGCTCAACCACGTGGACCCCACGGTCCTGCCCGCCGGGTTCCGGCTGGGCGACAACGACACCCGGATCCTCGCGGTGGCCGCGAACCTCGCGGCCGAGGGCAACAGTGTCACGGTGGTCTCCAAGGACCTGCCGATGCGGGTCAAGGCGTCCTCGGTCGGCCTGCAGGCCGAGGAGTACAAGGCTGAGCTCGCGGTGGACTCGGGCTGGACCGGGATGCGCGAGATCGACCTGTCCGACGAGCAGATGGGATCCCTCTGGGAGGACAGCTCGGTCGAGATCGCGTCGCTCGACCCCGCGACGGTCGAGGCGGTCTCGCCGCTGCTCGTGCACACGGGGATGGTGGTGCACTCGCCAGGGGGTTCCGCTCTCGGCCGCGTGACGGCGGACAAGCGGGTGCGGCTGGTCCGCGGTGACCAGGAGGTGTTCGGGGTCCACGGGCGCTCCGCGGAGCAGCGCGTGGCCATCGACCTGCTGCTCGACCCGGACATCGGGATCGTCTCGCTCGGCGGCCGGGCCGGCACGGGCAAGTCGGCGCTCGCCCTGTGCGCCGGCCTGGAGTCCGTGCTGGAGCGGCAGCAGCACCGCAAGGTGGTCGTGTTCCGGCCGCTCTACGCGGTGGGCGGGCAGGAGCTGGGCTACCTGCCCGGCAACGAGTCCGAGAAGATGAACCCGTGGGCGCAGGCCGTCTTCGACACGCTCGGGGCGCTGGTCTCGCCTGCGGTGGTGGAGGAGGTCATCGAGCGCGACATGCTCGAGGTGCTGCCGCTCACGCACATCCGCGGGCGGTCCCTGCACGACGCGTTCGTCATCGTGGACGAGGCGCAGTCGCTCGAGCGGAACGTCCTGCTCACGGTGCTCTCGCGGATCGGCCAGGGCTCGCGCGTGGTGCTCACCCACGACGTCGCGCAGCGGGACAACCTGCGGGTGGGGCGGCACGACGGCGTCGCTGCGGTCATCGAGGCGCTCAAGGGCCACCCGCTCTTCGCACACGTGACCCTCACCCGGTCCGAGCGCTCGCCGGTGGCGGCGCTGGTGACCGACATGCTGGAGCGGCTGGAGGTCTGACCCGCCCGCCGCACGACGTCAGACGCTCAGGTCACCGAAGTGACCTGAGCGTCTGACTGTTCGTAACTCCTGGCACGGAAGTGGCGTGCCGCCGGACGGAACCCCCCAGCCCCGCAGTCCGGCGGTACGCCTCTTCGAGTGCATGAGCGACAGTAGCAGACTTAGGTAAGGCTAACCAAAGGGTCTTGGCGACCAGTTGCAGCCCGTTCCCGGGGTCGCCGTCTCAATACGGGCGTTGTCTCGCTTGTCGGATATAGCATCGGGGCCATGCTGATTGCCGAAGACTTCCTGCTGCTCGCCGTCGACGACGAGACGGGCAAGACCGCCAACGTCGACAACCTGGGTGTTCGCCTCGCCGGCGCGCTCCTCGCGGACCTCGCCGCCGCGAACAAGACCCTCATGCGCGGTGCGCCGGAGGCCGGCGCGACCAAGGAGGAGCGCGAGAAGGCCGGGGACGCCACGATCCTCGTGACCGACAACTCGCCCACCGGCCACGTGGCCCTCGACGCCGCCCTGCAGGCCGCGCTCGACGCGCCTGACGCGCCCGCGCGGAAGATCGTCGAGGCCATCTCCGCCAACGCGGAGGAGAACCTCCTGGCCGCGCTCGTCGAGCGCGGGGTCCTCGAGAAGGAGGAGACCAAGCTCTTCCGCATGCTCCCGATCACCCGCTGGCCGGCCGCCGACTCGAGCCACGAGACCGCGCTGCGCGCCAACCTCACGAAGGTTCTCGTCGAGGGCGCTGAGCCCGACGAGCGGACCGCCACCCTGATCTCCCTGCTGCACGGCTCCGGCCTGATCGGCGGCGTGGTCGGCAAGGAGCAGCGCAAGGCCGCCCAGGACCGCGCCGAGGAGATCGCCGGCAGCGAGTGGGGCGTCGCGACCGTCGCGACCCAGGTCGCCATCGCGGCCACCGTCGCCACCGTCGCAACGGTCGGTGTCGCCGCAGCGGCGTTCATCCTCCTGAACGAGGCCGACAAGCCCGCCGAGGCGGCCGCGCCGGCCGCCGAGTCCGTCGAAGCACCGGTTGCCTGACCTCAGGCTCGAAACCGCGAAGTAGAGCGCCTGTCCTGCTTCCGCACGGTGTCACCG
>NZ_JBHXBG010000102.1:0-20677 GCF_042726755.1 Promicromonospora sp. NPDC060271
GGGGCCGGGGGGGGCTCGGCCTCCGGTTGACCGCGGGGGGGCCGCGCCCCGCGGGCGCACAGCAGCTCCCGTGCACCCGTCAGGAGCTGGTCGGAGGCGTGCAGCAGGCACTGCCCGAGGATGTCCTCCTTGCCCGCGAAGTGCTTGTACAGCGCGGGGCCGGAGACACCGACGGCCGCGCCGATGTCACCCATGGAGACGCCGTGGAAGCCACGGGCGGCGAACAGGTCGGCTGCCGTGCTCAGGATCTGCTGCCTGCGCGGGGTCACAGGCAGCAGCATAGGAGCCGTCACTTGATCCCGGTGCTCGCGATCCCCTGGACGAACGTCCGCTGGAACACGAGGAACACCACGAGCAGCGGCACGACGGCGACCGTGGCCACCGCCATCACGGCGCCCCAGGGCGAGCTGAACGCCGGGTTGTTGGTCAGCGTCGAGAGCCCGACGGGCACGGTGAGGCTCTCGTTGCCCTGCAGCACGACGAGCGGCCACAGGAAGTCGTTCCACCGGTTCATGAACCCGAGGATGACGAGCACGCCCACCAGTGGCCAGCACGTCGGGAGCACCACACGGAAGAACGTGCGCAGCTCGCCGGCGCCGTCGAGCCGGGCCGCCTCGATCAGGGCGTCCGGCACCCCGAGCATGAACTGCCGGGCGATGAAGATGCCCACGACGTCGAACAGCGTCGGCAGGATCACGGCCCAGGGCGAGTCGACGAGCCCGAGGCGGGCCGTGACGAGGAACGCGGGCACGAGCGTGACCTGGATGGGGATCATGATCGTCACCAGGAACGCGGCGTAGAGCAGGCCGCGGCCGCGGAACCGGTACTTGGCCAGCGCGTACCCGGCGCCCAGCGACACGCAGACTGACAGCGCGGTGCCGACGGACGCGACGAACGCGGAGTTGCCGAGCCAGTGCCACACGGGCTGCGTGGCGAACACCTCGGTGAAGTTGCCGAGGGTCGGGGCCTCGGGCCAGAGGTAGAACTCGCTGCTCTGCGACTGACCGCCGGGCGTCAGCGCGGAGACGATCATCCAGTACAGCGGGAAGACGACGACCATCGCGCCGGCGGCCAGCACGGCGGTGAGCAGCCAGCGCCGTCGGCGGGTGCGGTGCTCTCTCGGGACCTGGTTCACAGGAGCTCCTCCGCTCGCTTCGTCGCACGCTGCCGCAGCAGCGTGAACACCAGCAGGATCAGCACAAGCAGCAGGCCGAGCGCGGCCGCGTACCCCATGCGCGCGTCGGCGAAGGCCGACCGGAACACGTACTGGATCAGCACGGTGGTCGAGAACCCGGGCCCGCCGCCCGTCATCACGTAGATGACGTCGAACGACTGGAGCGAGAACACGACGTTGAGGATGAGCAGGATCGAGGTGGTCGGCGCCAGCATGGGCACCGTGAGGCGCCGCAGCCGCTGCCAGCCGCTCGCGCCGTCGATCGCCGCCGCCTCGCGCAGCTCCGCCGGGATGGACTGCAGGGCGCCGAGGTAGATCACCATGCAGAACCCGATCCGGGTCCACACCACCACGGCGATCAGCGTGAGCATGGCGGTGTTCGGGGACGTCAGCCAGGGCAGGCCGGACAGGCCCAGCGCGGCGAGCGCGTTGTTCGCCACGCCGTAGTCCGGGTTGAAGATCCACGACATGATGACGCCGACGACGACACCGGCCGCGATCATCGGTACGAAGAACAGCGCCCGCAGCAGTCCGCGCCCCGGCAGCGGCCGGTTCAGCGCGACGGCGAGGGCCAGCCCGATCGCCATCGCCGTCGGCACGGTGCCGACCGTGAACACGAGGGTGTTGAGCAGGGCGGTGCGCAGCAGGGGGTCGGCCAGCATCGCCTCGTAGTTGTCGGCGCCGACCCACTCGCCGTCGCCGAGCGTTGCCGTGTCCTGGAAGGACAGGGCGACGGCGATGACGATGGGCACCAGGGAGAAGGCGAGGAAGAGCAGGCCCGCCGGCCCCACGAACAGGTAGGGCGCCCAGTGCGGCCGCCGTCGGCCGTGGTCCGGCGTGCGGGTCTCATCGCGTCGTGACACTGCGCATCGCCTCCGTCAGCTGGGTGCCGCACTCGGCGGGCGTCAGCTCGCCGAGGAAGCACAGGTCGAGGTAGTCGGCGAGCACCGAGTTGAGCGAGCTGAAGTACTGCCCGGACTCGGCGCGCACCATCGACAGCGGGATGGTGGTCGCCTGGTCGATGAACCGCTGCATGGTCTCGGCGTGCCGTTCGTAGCCGATGTCGGCGGCGTCCAGGGAGGAGCGGGCGGGCAGCCAGTTGCCCCGCTTGCAGAACTCGACGACGTTGGCCCGGCTGGTGATGAACGCGACGAGCTCGGCGGCGAGCTCCGGGTGCTTGCTCGACTTGGTGACCGCCAGGGCGTTGCCGCCCAGGTCGGACGCCTCGCCGACGCCCCGGATCATGGGCGCGGTGCCCCACTGGTCGGGCAGGCCCTCGTCGAAGGACGCTATCGACTCCGGGTTGTCGAGCAGCAGGCCGATCTGCCCGGTGAGGAAGAGGTCGCGGGACGGCGTGCCGCCCGACTTGCTCATGTTCGCCGGGGACACGAGTCCTTCGCTGTACCAGCGGCGTCCGAAGTCCAGGGCCTCGACCGCCTCGGCGCTGTCCATCGACGGCGTCTCGCCGTCCTCGCCGAGGAACGTGCCGCCGTTCTGGTAGACGATCGGCAGCCAGCGGTACGCCGTCTCGGCGCCGCCCCAGCCGTAGCCGAACCCGTAGCCGCCGGTCACCTGCTGGGCTTCCCGGGCGATCGCCAGGAACTCCTCCCAGTGCCACGCGTCCGCCAGGGACGACGGCGGCGTCACCCCGATCTGCTCCATCACCCGCCGGTCGTAGTAGGTGATGAAGTTGTCGGTGTGCTGGAAGACGCCGTACAGGCCGTCCTCCCGCGCGCCGATCGCCCAGAACGGCTCCGACCAGTCGTCCTGGTAGTCCGCCGGCACCGCGCCGGTCAGGTCGACCAGGCTGCCGTTGGCGGCGTAGCGGCCGATCTGCTGCGGGGTGATCCGGATGATGTCGGGCGCGAGGTCGGCGGCGAGCCGCGTGATGAACCACTGGTGGAACTGGCCCGTCGTCACCTCCACCGCGACGCTGGTGCCGGGGTGGGCCGCCACGAACTCGTCGGCGATCGCCTGATAGGACTCCAGGTCCAGGGGGATGTTCCACGAGGACAGGCGCAGGTGCCTGGTCCCCGTCGGGGCGCCGGAGCAGGCGGCCAGCGCCCCCGCCACACTGATCCCTGCGACCGCGAGGAACGTGCGGCGGGACACCGGATGGGTGGGCATGTCGTCTCCTCTTCGTTGAGGGTTCGTCGAGCGTGGTGCGTGCGCGCTCAGTGCTTGAGCGCCGCGGGCAGGGTCGCCGCGGGCCGCAGCGCCGCCGGCAGCAGCGCCGCGTGCGCGGCGAGCAGCTCGTCCGTCATGGCGCGGATCTGCTCCAGCGTGCAGTGCGCGGACGTGAGCGGGTCCATCGCGACGGCGTGGTGCACGTGCTCGACGTCGCCGGTCAGCGCCGCGCGGACGGCGAGCGTCTGCACGTTGGTGTTCGTGCGGTTGATCGCCGCGAGCTGGGGCGGCAGGTCACCGGCCGACGTCGGCTGCACGCCGCCCGCGTCGACCAGGCAGGCGACCTCGACACACGCGTCGTCGGGCAGGTTGGTGATGATCCGTCCCGCGTTGGGCACGTTGCCGTACACGACGGCGGGCACCCCTGTGACCACGGCGTTCACGATGGAGGCCCCGTACTCGACGGACGGGCTCAGGTCCGCCTTGAGGCGTTCGAGCTGGTCGTCGACGTCGCCCTGCTCGTCGTGCGCCGCGCAGATCTCGTAGTAGTCCCAGCGCTCCGGGATGTACTCCTTGATCGTGGCGGCGTCCTTGCGGAAGTACGGCACGTACTCCGAGGCGTGGTGGCTGGACTCCGTCTCGAAGTAGCCGAAGTGGTTCATCAGCGCGGTACGTACCTGCTCGTTGCCGCCCTCGTAGTTGCTGGCCGCTACCGCTTCCTCGGAGTGGTCGCCGTCGTCGGCGAGGAGGTCGGACGCCGCACGGCCGACCTGGTGGCGCTCCTTCATGACCTCGCGCAGGCGCGGGTAGAGGTCCTCGGTGCCGCGCCGGAACTCGAGGATCCACGCCTGGTGGTTGATGCCCGCGCAGCGGTAGGAGACCTCGTCGTACGGCACGCCGAGCGTCCGCGCGAGCATCCGGGTGGTGCCCTGCACGCTGTGGCACAGGCCGACGGTGCGCAGCCCCAGCGCGTTCAGGTACGCCGTCGCCATCGCCATCGGGTTGGCGTAGTTGATGAACTGGGCGTCCGGGCACACCTCGAGGGCGTCGGCCGCGATGTCCTGGTACGCGGTCACCGACCGCAGGAACCGGAACACGCCGCCCGGGCCGACGGTGTCCCCGACGGTCTGGTCGACGCCGTAGCGCCGCGGGATCTCGACGTCGTGCCGGTAGGAGTCCACGCCGCCGACCTGGAACGTGATGATCACGAAGTCGGCGTCGCGCAGGGCCGCGCGCCGGTCGGTGGTCTGCTCGACGACGGTGGGCAGGCCGTGGTGGGCCACGAGCTCCCGGGTGGCGGTCGCCACCCGGTCGAGGCGTCCGGCGTCGAGGTCCATGAGGCTGAGGGTGGCGCCCTGCAGCGCCGGGAAGCTGAGCAGGTCGCCGATGAGGCGGAGCGGGAAGACGAAACCACCGGCGCCGATGATGGTGACCTTGGGGGAGTGAGCCATACGGCGACGCTAGGTCAGAGGATGGCGGTCATACCTCCGGCTGCGTGCCCCGGCTCTCCGGGATCCTTCGGTCCGCACCGCGGCCGCGCGGGGCCTTATGCTCCCGCACATGACGCTAGCGGACGACGAGGTGGAGCTGGCCGAACCCGCCCTGTGGGTGCAGCGGGGCGCGCCGCCGGTGATGATGCGGCCGCACCGGCACGACGACCTGGAGCTCAACCTGGTGCACACCGGCCGGCTCGAATATCTCTTCGGCGGCTCGTTCCTGCGGGTGGAGGCCGGTGAGGTGGCGCTGTTCTGGGGCGGCACCCCGCACCAGCTCGTGGAGCCCGGCGCGACGCCGACCGACGTTTCGTGGGTGCACATCCCGCTCACCGAGGTGCTGAGCTGGGCGCTGCCCACCGAGCAGATGGCGGTCCTGCTGCGGGCGCGGCCCGTCGTCGTGCCGACGGACGTCCTCGTGCGGGACGTCGGCGCCCTCTTCGAGAGCTGGCACCACGACGTCCTGGACAGCGGGTACGGCACCGTCGTCATGCTGGAGGCGCAGGCGTTCGTGCGACGGGTCCTGACCCGTGCGGCGCAGGACGCCCCGGAGGTGCCGTCGACGCTGTACGAGCACGAGCCGCAGGCCGGGGCCGCCGGGCGCGCCGCCGCGATGGCCCAGTTCGTGGCCGAGCACTACCGGTCGCCGATCACCGCCGCCGACGTGGCCCGCGCCGTCCACCTGAGCCCCAGCCACGCGATGACGCTCTTCAAGCGGGTCGTCGGCACGACGGTCGGCACGTACATCGCGCGGTGCCGCGTCGCGGAGGCGCAGCGGCTGCTCATCACGTCGGACCGCACCACCGCCGAGGTCGCGCACGCGTCCGGGTTCACGGCGCAGAGCAGCTTCTACGACACCTTCCGGCAGGTGTGCGGCACGGCTCCGGGTGACTACCGCCGCGCCTTCCGCTGAGAACTTCGCCGAGGCCGCGGCAGGTCGAACCGCGCGCCAGGGGTTAACGATCATTAACCGGCGGACTATGCTGCGACACGTGGCCATCAACACCGCCGTTGGAACGGACCTCCGCACCCTCACCGCGCAGCTGCGCGACCGCCTCGCGCGCGTGCGCGAGGGCGGCTCGGCCGCGGCGCGCGAGAAGCACACCGCGCGCGGCAAGCTGCTCGCGCGCGACCGCGTGGACCGGCTGCTCGACCCGGGGTCCGCGTTCCTGGAGATCGGGGCGCTCGCGGCCTACGACATGTACGGGGGTGAGTGGGCGGTGCCCAGCGCGGGCATCGTCACGGGCATCGGCCGCGTCGCCGGGCGTGAGTGCGTGATCGTCGCCAACGACGCCACCGTCAAGGGCGGCACCTACTACCCGGTCACGGTCAAGAAGCACCTGCGCGCGCAGCAGATCGCCGCCGAGAACCACCTGCCCTGTATCTATCTGGTGGACTCCGGCGGCGCGTACCTGCCGATGCAGGACGAGGTGTTCCCCGACCGGGAGCACTTCGGCCGCATCTTCTACAACCAGGCGAACCTGTCCGCCCGCGGCATCCCGCAGGTCGCGGCCGTCATGGGCTCGTGCACCGCGGGCGGCGCGTACGTGCCGGCGATGAGCGACGAGGCGGTCATCGTGCGCGACGAGGGCACGATCTTCCTCGGCGGTCCGCCCCTGGTGCAGGCCGCCACGGGCGAGATCGTGACGGCCGAGGAGCTCGGCGGCGGCCTGGTGCACACCACGACGTCGGGCGTCGCGGACCATCTGGCCGACGACGACGCGCACGCCCTGCGCATCGTCCGCGAGATCATCGGCACCACCACCGGCACGTCCACCGGCACAGCCCAGGTCCCGAGCCTGGAGCGGATGGTGCCCGAGGAGCCCGAGCTCGACCCCGACGGCCTCTACGACGTGCCCGCCGACCCGCGCACGCCGTACGACGTGCGCGACGTGATCCGCCGCATCGTCGACGGCTCGCAGCTCACCGAGTTCAAGGCCCGGTACGGCGAGACCCTGGTGTGCGCCTTCGCCCGCATCGACGGGTATCAGGTCGGGATCGTCGCGAACAACGGCATCCTGTTCTCCGAGTCGGCGCTCAAGGGCGCGCACTTCGTACAGCTCTGCGACCAGCGGCGCATCCCGCTCGTGTTCCTGCAGAACATCGCGGGGTTCATGGTCGGAAAGGAGTACGAGCACCGCGGCATCGCCAAGGACGGCGCCAAGCTCGTCACGGCCGTGGCCTGCACGTCGGTGCCGCGGTTCACGGTGGTGCTCGGCGGCTCGTTCGGCGCCGGGAACTACGGCATGAGCGGCCGCGCCTACGATCCCAGGTTCCTGTGGATGTGGCCCGGCGCACGGATCTCCGTCATGGGCGGCGAGCAGGCGGCGTCGGTCCTCGCGACCGTGCGGCGCGACCTCGCCGACGCCCCGCCCGAGCAGGTCGAGGCGTTCAAGGACCCGATCCGCGCCCAGTACGAGACCCAGGGCAACCCCTACTACGCCACCGCCCGCCTCTGGGACGACGGCGTGATCGACCCCGCCGACACCCGCCGCGTCCTCGCCCTCGGCCTGGCCGCCGCCGCGAACGCCCCGATCGCCGAGCCGTCCTACGGCATCTTCCGGATGTGATCACGATGACCACCACGATCAACACCCTCCTGATCGCCAACCGCGGCGAGATCGCCCTGCGGGTCATCCGCACCGCCCGCCGCCTCGGGCTGCGCACGGTCGCCGTCTACTCGGACGCCGACGCCACCGCGCCGCACACCCGCGCCGCCGACGTCGCCGTCCGCATCGGCCCGACCCCGGCCGCCGAGTCCTACCTGTCGATCCCCGCCCTGCTGGCGGCCGCGAAGGAGACGGGCGCCGACGCCGTCCACCCCGGCTACGGGTTCCTGTCCGAGCAGGCCGACTTCGCGCGCGCCGTCATCGGCGCCGAGCTGACCTGGGTCGGGCCGCCGCCCGACGCGATGGACGCCATGGGGCGCAAGGACACGGCGCGGAAGATCGCCGAAGCAGCAGGCGTGCCGATGCTGGCGCTGTCGGCCGCCGGCGCGCCCGGATCGGTCGGCTCCTTCCCGCTCCTCGTCAAGGCGGCGGCGGGCGGCGGCGGCAAGGGCATGCGCATCGTGCGCAGCCAGGACGAGCTCGCCTCCTCGATCGCCGCCGCCCGCCGCGAGGCCGCCGCCGCGTTCGGCGACGACACGGTGCTCCTGGAGCGGTACGTCGAACGCGGCAGGCACGTCGAGGTGCAGATCCTCGCCGACGAGCACGGCAACGTCCTGCACCTGCACGAGCGTGACTGCTCCGCCCAGCGCCGGCACCAGAAGGTCCTGGAGGAGGCGCCGGCGCCCGACCTCGACCCGGAGCTGCGCGACGCGCTGCACGAGTGGGCCGTCCGGCTGGCCCGGGAAGTCGGGTACACGGGCGTCGGGACGGCGGAGTTCCTGGTCGAGGTGGGGAACGCGACAGGCTCGGCCGGCGGCGCCTGGTTCCTCGAGATGAACACCCGCCTCCAGGTCGAGCACCCCGTCACCGAGGAGGTCGTGCGCGTCCGCGGCGAACGCATCGACCTCGTCGAGCAGCAGCTCCGCGTGGCGGCGGGGGAGCCGCTGGGCTTCGCCCAGGACGACGTCGCTGTCAGCGGCCACGCGATCGAGGCGCGCATCTACGCCGAGGACGCGTTCGGCGGGTTCCTGCCCCAGGCGGGGACGGCGACGCGGGTGCGCTGGCCCGAGGGCTCGGCCGGCAGAGACGGTGTCCGGGTCGAGGCCGGCATCGAGGACGGCACGGTCGTCCCCGCCGCCTACGATCCCATGGTCGGCAAGGTCATCGCCCGCGGCGCCGACCGCGAGGCCGCCCGGCGCGGCCTGGTCGCGGCGCTCGACGCCACGGCCATCGGCGGCCTCGTCACCAACACCGGGTTCGTGCGGGCGCTCGCGGACTCCGCTGCGTTTCGTGACGGCGAGGTGCACACCGCCTGGCTGGACTCCCACCCGCTGCCGGCCCCGGACCCGGCGTCCGCCATGGTGGCGGCAGCCTGGACCGTCGCGGCGGCCGCCGCGGCCGACGGCGGCGACGGGTGGCGCCTCGGCGGGCCGCGCGCCGACACCTGGGTCGAGCTGGACGACGCGGTGCTCCGCGTGAGCACCGCGCGGGGCGAGGTGCGCCGCGCGGGCGGGCCGCCGACGTCGTGCCGAGCGGTCGGCGGGGCTCCAGTCGCGGCGTCGGGTGGGCCGACGAGCGACGGGCTGCTCGCGCTGGACGGCGTGACCGAGCGGTTCACGGTGGACGTCGGCCCGCGTTTGATCGAGGCGAGCACCCGCGGGCACACGTTCCGGTTCGTCCGGCCGGGCGCCTCCAGCCTGGCGGCGGCCGAGCTGTCCGACGGCATGGTGCTCGCCGCGATGCCCGGCACGCTGGCCAGCGTCGAGGTGCGGGACGGCGACCTGGTGGTGGCCGGGCAGTCGCTCGGCGTGCTGGAGGCGATGAAGATGGAGGTGGCGCTCCTGGCGCCGGCGGAAGGCGTGGTGCGCGTCCGGGCGGCGGCCGGCGACCAGGTCGCGGCGCGGCAGGTGCTCTTCGAGATCGAGCCGACCCCGCAGGAGCAGGAGGCGACCCGTGGCTGAGCAGCTTCGACGCCCCCAGGTGGTGCCCGACCCGAGCCTGCCCGACCGCGTGACCATCTACGAGGTGGGCCCGCGCGACGGCCTGCAGAACGAGAAGGCGGTGGTCCCGGCGGCGGTGAAGGTCGGCCTGGTCGAGCGCCTGCTCGACGCCGGCCTGCCGTACGTCGAGGCCACGAGCCTCGTGCACCCGCGCTGGGTGCCCCAGCTCGCCGACGCCGAGGAGGTGCTGGCGGCGCTGGTGGACCGGCTCGGCGACCGCGCCCGCGACCTGCCCGTGCTGGTGCCCAACGAGCGCGGCCTGGAGCGGGCGTACGACCTCGGGCTGCGGCACATCGCCGTGTTCGCCAGCGCCACCGACACGTTCGCACGGCGGAACCTGAACCGTTCCCTCGACGAGCAGTGGGCCATGTTCGAGCCGGTCATGACGCGGGCCCGCGCGGCGGGGATGCGGGTGCGGGCCTACGTGTCGATGTGCTTCGGCGACCCGTGGGAGGGGGAGGTGCCGCTGGACCAGGTGGTCGCGGCGGGCAAACGGCTCATGGATCTCGGGGCGGAACAGCTCTCGCTCGGCGACACGATCGGCGTGGGGACGCCGGGGCACGTCGTCGCGCTCCTGGACGCGCTGAACGCCGCCGGCCTGCCCGACGACGTGCTGGCGCTGCACGCCCACGACACCTACGGGCAGGCGCTCGGCAACGTCGCCGCCGCGCTCCGGCACGGCGTGACGACGTTCGACACGTCGGCGGGCGGGCTCGGCGGGTGCCCGTACGCGGAGTCGGCCACGGGGAACCTCGCCACGGAGGACCTGCTCTGGATGCTCGACGGGCTCGGGATCACGACCGGCGTCTCCATGTCGCGCCTGGTGGAGGCCGGGACCTGGCTGGAGGGGCATCTGGGGCGCCCGTCGCCGAGCCGGGTGCTGCAGGCGCTGCGGGGCTAGCCCTTAGAGCTCGCTGTCTCGACCACGTCCCGCAGGTAGAACTTGTACCAGAGCCGGACCGGAGTGCCCGGGCCGTCGCCGACCGCCATGCTGGGCTTGATCGACGTGGACACCTCACCGGCCGCGCCGTTGTAGTTGGCATCCGTCCGGGACCGGTTGATGTCGGCGGTCTCGGCCCACTTCGCGGTCTCGGCCCATTCGGCGACCTGGGTGGCGTCGACGCCGAGCAGGCCGGCGTCCGCCGCCATCCGGTCGGCTGCCGCCTGCCCGTCTACCTCGGTCCAGAACAGGTCGACGGAGTCCACGTAGCCGTGCCGGGTGCTCACCGCCATCTGCTCGGTGCGCCCCGACCAGGTCCCGGTGGGGAGCGTCAGGCTGACGGTGGCGTCCTCGGGCACGGCGACCTCCACCCGCTTGTTCTCCGGGAGCCCCAGAGCCTCCGCCTCGAGCGGCCGTGTCAGGTCCCACTGCATGTTGTTCCCCTCTCCGAATAGCTGGGCGCCGTCGTCGTCCCGGCCGCCGCCGACGCTGACGGTGCAGCCGGTCGTCGCCGCGAGGGCGAGGGCAGCGGCCGCCGCGAGGATCACCTGTCGTACGGACATTGGTCCACCCTGTCATGAGGCCGGGTGTCACTGGTCGACATCGACGCTCCAGTCCGTCGCGAGGTCGTCGACTATGCGGCCGAGCCGGTCCGGGTTGGTGAGGCGATAGCCCTCGATGCGCTCGGACACGTCGGTCCGCAGGATCTCCTCGGCGCGAGCCGGGTCGTTCGCGATCAGGTCCTGGTACGCGGGCAGCGTGTCGTTGGAGACGTAGTCCCAGCGCTGCTCCCGATCCGCGATGTTGCCGTTCGGCAGCGGAGTGGTCACCTCGACCGAGCCCTGCGTCGGGTTGTCGAAGGACACGTCGGTGAACGGGATGCCGATGTTCTCCGGCCCGGGAGTCTCCACGGTCACGGTCAGCGGGTTGTACTCGCCGAACGTCTCCGTGCCGGGGATCGACGCCTCACCGACGAGCGTCATCATGTAGGTCATCGCCTCGCCCGTCACCGGATGGTTCCGCATCTCGTCGTAGTCGTCGGCGATGATCTGGTTCTGCTCGCGGTCCAGGAACTGGGTGTTGCCCTCGGAGACGCGCGTGGGATCGCCCGAGTCGATGTCCACCCAGGAGTCGTACGTCGCCTCGTCGATGGCGCCGGAGTCGTACATCCGCTGGATCTCCGCCAGGCCGCCGTGCTCGTAGGCGGCATGCATTGAGGCCTGGTCGGCGAAGATCTCCTGCTGCATCTCCAGGAAGGTCGTCTCGTAGAAGCGCAGGTCCTCGTCGGTCAGCGCGGCGACCTGCTCGATCAGGACGCCCTGGGGCAGGCCGTTGGGCAGGTGCTGGAGCACCTCGCCCCCGATCTCGAACCCCTGTGCGATGTCACGGAACATGGCCAGGTCCTGGAAGCCCGCGGCGAAGGACGGCCCGATCATCGCCGCCATCCCGGCCCACTGCAGGTCCGGGTTCTCGAGGTAGAGCCGGGCGTAGTACTCGTAGACGGCCTCGATGTTCTCGCGGTTGGCCTGTGCGCCCTGGCTCGGGTCCCAGGCGAGGAAGTCGATGCCGGCGTCCTGCGCCGCCTGCCGGGTCCAGTGCTCGCTGGCGACGGGGCCGGCGTCCGGGCCGGGGTAGAGGCCCTGAGCCTCCATCGCGGCCAGGAGGGCGGCGACCTCCTCGTCGGTGGCGGTCGCCAGCCACTCCTCCCGCTCCGCGGTCGAGAGGTCGGTGTACTCCTCCGGGGTGAGGGGAGTCGTGGCGACCTGGACACCGGGACCACCCGGAGCCCCGCCCGGCACGGAGCCGGTGCCGCTCGGGCCCGAGCCTGTCCCGGCGAGGCCGGCGTCCTCGCTGGTGCGCTCCTGGCTGTCGGCGTTCCGGTCCAGCGTGTCACCGGCCTGCGTGAGCGTGTCGATCGCCGCGGAGATGTTCGCGCGGTGCACGCTCGACCACTGCGCGCGGAACTCGTCGCCGCTCGGGCCGAACCAGTCCACGTCGTCCATCAGTGCGTCCACCCGGGCGCGTGCGGTCTCGAGAGTCTGCGTGTTGTCCCGCACGGTGGTGGCGAGAGCCCTCAGCTGGGCGACGTCCGCGCCCCACAGCTCGCCCATGGGTACCCCACTTCGACGGTCCGCCGCGTACCGGTGGTCCGGTAGGCCTTTGGCCGGTCGCCCGGCAGCCCGAACGTAGCCGGACACGGTCAGGGGCGCCATGGGTAGACCTACCCACCGGCCGGAGCCGCCTGGTGCAGCAGCGCCAGCGCCGCCTCGACGGGGCGCGTGACGCGCGGCCGGCAGACGGACCGCAGCGAGAACGGGACGCTCACGTCCAGCGGCCGTGTCACGGCACCCGGTGTGGGCCGCAGCACGAACGTCGGTACGACGGCGACGCCGAGCCCGGCGGCGACGAACCGCGAGACGAGCCCCATGTCCGGGCTCTCGACGACGACGTCCCGGCGCAGCCCGCGCGCGGCCAGCAGGCGTTCGAGGACCACCCGGTGGCCGAATCCCGGCGGGCCGTCGACGAACGGCTCGGCGACCAGGTCGGCGAGCGAGAGCGTGTCGTGCCGTGCCAGCTCGTGGGCCTCGGGGACCACCGCGACGAGCTCGTCCACGAGGAGCTCGTGCGCGCGCAGGCCGTCGAGGTCGGCGAGCGGCAGCCCCGTGATCGCGAGGTCGAGGCGGCCGGCGCGGACGTCGTCGGCCAGGCCGGTGGAGCCGGTGGGGGAGGCCACGACGCTGAGCGTGACCCCCGGGTAGAGCTCGTGGAACCGCCCGGCGAAGGCGGGGGCGTCGACCACGTCGGAGTTGGGGAAGACGCCGAGGCGCAGCCGCCCGCGCAGCCCGCTCTCGGCCGCGGCCACCACGTCGAAGACGCGGTCGACGGACTCGATCGCGGCGCGCGCCTCGGGCAGGAGCGCCCGGCCGGCGTCCGACAGCTCGACGCGGCGGGTGGACCGCACGAACAGCGTGGCGCGGACCTCCCGCTCGAGCGTGCGCACGCCCGCCGATACCGCCGACTGGACGGTCTGCAGCCGCTGCGCGGCGCGCGTGAAGCTGCCCTCCTCCGCGACGGCGATGAAGTACTCCAGGTGCCGGGTGTCCATCCGCCGAGTATCGCTCATCTATCGTGGATGGCGATAAGCGCTATCGGAATGATTCGCTTGTGTGGATGAATGGGGGCGACGCAGACTGCGGAGGTGACCACCACGCACGATGTCTCCGCCCCTGCCGCCCGGCTCGCTCCCGCCCGGCCCGCGACCGCCGGCCCGCGCCGCCACGGCGCCGGGTTCTGGCTCACCGGCCTCACGTTCCTGCTGCTCATGGCGTTCGCGGCGGTGCCGAGCCCGCTCTACGCGCTCTACGCGGCCCGGGACGGGTACGGCCCGTTCACGGTCACGGTGATCTTCGCGGCGTACGCGGTGGGGGTGATCGCGAGCCTGTTCTTCGTGGGGCACCTGAGCGACCGGGTGGGCCGGCGTCCGCTGATCCTCCTGGCGGTGACGCTGCAGCTCCTGGCAGCCGTCGGCTTCCTGGTCCGCGACGACCTGGCGGGCCTCCTCGTGGCCCGGGTGGTCTCGGGCGTCGGGATCGGCGCGCTGACCGCCACGGCCACCGCGTACCTCGCGGAGCTCGACGGCGGGCGCTCCCGGCCGGCGCCGGGACGTGCCGCCGTCGTCGCAACGGTGGCGAACCTGGGCGGGATCGGCCTGGGGCCGGTCCTGTCCGGTCTGCTCGCTGCGCCGTCCGCCCACCCGCTGGTGGTGCCGTACGCGGTGTTCGGGGTGGCGATGGCAGTGCTCCTGGTCGCCACGCCGTTCGTGCCCGAGACCGTGCTGCACCGGCCGGGGCTGTGGCCCTACCGGCCGCAGCGGGCGGCGATCGGCAGCGAGGTGCGCGGCCGGTTCGTGGCCGGGGCCGTCGGCGCGTTCACCGGGTTCGCCGTCCTCGGCCTGTTCAGCTCGGTGGCGGCGTCGTTCGTCCGCGACGAGCTGGGGCAGCCGTCCCTGATCGTGGCGGGCGCCGTCGCGGGGGCGCCGTTCCTGGCCGGCGCGCTCGGCCAGTCCCTCCTGGCCGCCGGCACGCAGCAGGTCCAGCTCCGCTGGGCGGCGGTCCTCGTCGTCGCGGGACCGGCCGCGCTGTTCGGCGGCGTCGTGCTCGCCTCGGTGTGGCTCTTCGTGGCGGGTGGCCTGCTGGCCGGCGGGGGCGCCGGGCTGCTGTTCAAGGCCGCCCTCGGCCGGACGGCGGCCATGGTGGCGCCCGAGGAGCGGGCGGAGGCGCTGGCGCTCGTGTTCCTCGTCGCCTACGCCGGGCTGGTGGTCCCGGTGCTCGCGGTCGGCGTGGGCCTGGTCTACTTGCCCGCGCCGATGGTCCTCGGCGTCTTCGCTGTGCTGGTCGCGCTGGCCGGCGGGTGGTCGGCATGGGCGATGCGGCGGTCCTGATCGCGGGCTGACCAGGTCGGATGTGATGTGCGCGACGCGGGGGTTCGCCGGGCGGCGATCGAGCGTAGGGTCTTCGATGTGACTCTGAAGATTGGGTACAAGGCGTCCGCCGAGCAGTTCGGGCCGCGCGAGCTGGTTGAGCTCGCAGTACGCGCGGAGGAGGTGGGGCTGGACAGCGCGATGGTCTCCGACCACTTCCTGCCGTGGCGGCACGAGGGCGGCCATGCGCCGTCGGCGCTGGCCTGGCTCGCCGCCGCGGGGGAGCGCACCTCGCGCATCCAGCTCGGCACGAGCGTGCTGACCCCGACGTTCCGCTACAACCCCGCGATGATCGCCCAGACCTTCGCCAGCCTCGCGCTGCTGACCGAGAACCGGGTGATCCTGGGGGTCGGCACGGGCGAGGCCCTGAACGAGATCGCCGTCTCGGGCCGGGAGTGGCCCGAGTTCAAGGAGCGGTTCGCACGGCTGCGCGAGGCGGTGCAGCTCATGCGGGCGCTCTGGACCGAGGACAGCGTCGACTTCAAGGGCGACTACTACGAGCTGGTCGGCGCCCAGATCTACGACCGGCCCGAGAACCCCGTGCCCGTCTACGTCGCGGCGGGCGGCCCGCTCGTGGCCAAGTACGCCGGTCGCGCGGGCGACGGCTTCATCTGCACCTCCGGCAAGGGGATGGACCTGTACACGGAGAAGCTGGTGCCCGCCGTCGCCGAGGGCGCGGCCAAGGCGGAGCGCGACGTCGCGCAGGTCGAGAAGATGATCGAGATCAAGATCTCGTACGACCGCGACCCGGCCGCCGCGCTGGAGAACACCCGGTTCTGGGCGCCCCTGTCGCTCACGCCCGAGCAGAAGCACAGCGTCCACTCGGCGACCGAGATGGAGCGGCTGGCCGACGAGCTGCCGATCGAGCAGGTGGCGAAGCGCTGGATCGTCGCGTCCGACCCGGAGCAGGCGGTCGAGCAGATCAAGCCGTACGTCGACGCCGGCCTCAACCACCTCGTGGTGCACGGTCCCGGCCAGGACCAGGAGCGGTTCCTGACCCAGTTCAGCGAGGACGTTCTACCGCGCCTCAAGGCGCTCTGACCCCTCCGTTGAGTGCTGGGTATTTGCGCGGTCGAACCGTTTCGATCCCACAAATACCCAGCACTCAACGGGGCAGGGCGGGGGCTTGGGCCGGTATTACGGCCGCACGAGGCCCGTTTCGTAGGCGAGGATCACCAGCGCCGCGCGGTCCCGGGCGCCGAGCTTGGCGAGCAGCCGGCTCACGTAGGTGCGCGCGGTGGCCGGGCTGAGGTAGAGCTCGCCGGCGATCTCGTCGTTCGTCAGCCCGCGGCCGAGCTGCCGCAGCACCTCGCGCTCGCGGTCGGTGAGCCCGGCGAGCCGGCGGTCGTCGGTCCGGGGCGCGGGGGCGGCAGCGACCGCCCGCAGCACGGTGGCCGTCACCCCGGGGTCGAGCAGCGACTCGCCCGCCGCGACCACGCGGACGGCGCGGCGCAGCTCGGCCGGCGCGACATCCTTGAGCAGGTAGCCCGCGGCGCCCGACCGGATCGCCTCGAAGACGTGCTCGTCCTCGTCGAACGTGGTCAGGATCAGCACGCGCACGCTCGCGAGGTCGGGGTCGCCCACGATCTCCTGGGTCGCGGACAGGCCGTCCAGGCGCGGCATCCGGATGTCCATGAGCACGACGTCGGGCCGCAGCTCCCGCACCCGGGACACCCCGGCCCGCCCGTCGGCGGCCTCCCCGACGACGGTGATGTCGCCCTCGCTCTCCGCCAGGGCACGCAGCCCCGCGCGCACGAGCTCCTGGTCGTCCACCAGCACTATGCGGATCTGCGGGCGGATCTGTGGGCTGGTCATGCTTCTCCCGTCTCCAGCCGGAGGGGCAGGTCGGCGGCCACGGCGAAACCGCCGCCGGGCGCGTCGCCCGCGGTGAGGGTGCCGCCGAGCAGGGCGACGCGTTCGCGCATGCCCGAGATCCCGGTGCCCGGCACGAGGCCTGGGCCGGCACCGCGGCCGTCGTCGGCCACCCGGAGGGCCAGGCGGCCGCCGGCTGCCCGCACGGAGACCACGACGCGGCCGGCCTCGGCGTGCCGCAGCACGTTGGTGAGCGACTCCTGGACCACCCGGTAGGCGGCGGCGTCGATGGCCCCGTCGAGGGTCGCGGCGGGTACGTCGACCTCGACGTCCACGACGAGCCCGGCCGCCCGCGCCGAGGCGGCGAGGGTGTCGACGCCGGCCAGGCCGGTCGGCGCGGAGTCGGGCCCGCCCGCCGGTCCGCTCGCCGGACCGCCCACGGGCCCGCCCGCCGGACCACGCAGCAGCCGGACCGTCGACCGCAGCTCGTGCAGCGTGCCCGACGTCGCCTCGCGCACGTGCCCGAGCGCGCGCCGGGCCGCGTCGTCGTCCCGGCCGACGGCCTCGGCGGCCACGCCGGAGTGCAGGGCGATCACCGACAGGTTGTGCCCGACGACGTCGTGCAGGTCCCTGGCGATGCGCAGGCGCTCCGCCTGCAGCCGCTGCTCGGCTGCGCGGGCCTCGTGCACCCGCGCCTCGCGGGACAGCCGGACCGCGACCCCGAGGGCGATCGCCGCCGAGACCAGTGCCACGTCCGTGACGAGCTCGTACGGCGCCAGGGCCTCCTCGGGTGTGTTGCCCACCGTCCGGTAATAGGTCGCGACGCCTACCAGCGTGGTGCCCGCGCCGACCGCCCAGCCGGTGCGCCGGATCTCCGCCGCCGAGTAGATCGCCGCGACCGCAGGCAGCGCCGTGCCGATGGGCGCGAACTGGAGCGCGTAGTAGGTGAACACGCCGAGCACCGTCAGGACGAGCATGGTGCGCGGCGCACGACGCCGGATCAGGACCAGTGCCCCGAAACCCAGCGCGAACAGGTACGCCCCGGGTCCGGCGTGCCGCGCGGCGTCGGGGTCCGCCGCGATGACCACGGCCACCGCCAGCGCCATGGCCAGCGCCAGGACGACGTCGGTGACGCGCGGGTCGACCGCTCGCGGGGCGGCACCCGGTTCGGACACACCCGGTTCGGAAAGACGGCTCTCGGACACACCGTCACCCTACGGACGGCGCGGCCCTGAGGCATCGTCCCGGAGCCGTCCGGCCCCGGACTCAGGGTTTCTGTCGCCCCCGGGCGACACCAGGAGACGATCCAGGGCCGATGTGGGGCGGGGGCCCCGGCAGGCACCTTCGAGGCATGACATCTCAGCACCTTCCCCCTCAGCCCACGCCCCGGCCGCAACCCGCGCGACGGACGCCCGCCGTGCCGTGGACGGTGGTCGCCGGCCTGTCCGCACTGGCGCTGCTCTGGCCGCTGACCGGCCTCACGGGCGTGCTCGGCACGGGCGCGCCCCGGGCGTTCGCCGTCATCGGTATCACCGCCGCTGTGTGGATCGGCGTCGTCGGCCTGGGCCGCGTGCCCCGGCCCGTGCTCACCCTCACCCTGACCGGCCTGGCGTACGGGCTCGTCGGTGTCGCGCTGGGGCAGCTCGTCCCGGTGCTCGCCGGCGTCGGCGGACCTGGCTCCTCGGGGGTCGAGCCCGCGTGGACCATCGTCCCGGCGCTGCTGGTGGAGACCTTCGTCGGTCTGCTCGCCGGCCTGGTGGCGGCAGGCGTGCAGCGCCTGCGCGGGGCCGTCCGATGAGGCGGGCCGGCGCCCTGGCGGCGGGTCCCGCCGCCCTCGCGCTCGTCCTCGCGCTCGCCGGCTGCGGCGCGATCCCCGGCTCGGTCACCCCGGTGACCGAGGCGGAGTTCACGAACGAGCTCGCCGTCCCGCCGCTGGCGCCGTCACGGGTGGTGGACGGCACGCGGGTCTTCGAGCTCACCGCGCAGGAGGGCGTCACCGAGTTCCGGCCCGGTATCGAGACCAGGACGTGGGGCTTCAACGGCTCCTATCTCGGGCCGACGCTGCGTGCCGAACGCGGCGAGCGGGTCGCCGTCGACGTCACCAACGACCTCGACGAGCCGACCAGCGTGCACTGGCACGGCATGCACCTGCCCGCCGCGATGGACGGTGGGCCGCACCAGGAGGTCGAACCGGGCGCCACGTGGCGCCCCACCTGGGAGATCGACCAGCCGGCCGCCAGCCTCTGGTACCACCCGCACCCGCACGGCGCCACGGAGAAGCACGTCTACCGCGGGCTCGCGGGCATGTTCCTCCTGGACGACGACGCCTCGCGCGCCGCGGCCCTGCCACAGGAGTACGGCGTCGACGACGTGCCGGTGATCGTGCAGGACAAGGTGTTCGACGACGACGGGCAGCTCGAGCTCTCCGACGACGGCAGCGAGCCCG
This sequence comes from Promicromonospora sp. NPDC060271, assembly GCF_042726755.1. Taxonomy (NCBI): domain Bacteria; kingdom Bacillati; phylum Actinomycetota; class Actinomycetes; order Micrococcales; family Promicromonosporaceae; genus Promicromonospora; species Promicromonospora sp. NPDC060271. The sequence continues at coordinate 19,082 of NZ_JBHXBG010000102.1, forward strand.
GCACGCTCGGCGGGACCGTCCTGGCCAACGGCACCGTCGGCGCGTACCACGAGGTCACCACAGAGCGGGTGCGGCTGCGCCTGCTCAACGGGTCGACCGCACGGACCTACCAGCTCGGGTTCTCCGACCGGGACATGGAGCTCGTCGCGACCGACGGCGGGCTGCTCGACGCGCCGGTGACCCTCGAGCGGGTACGGCTCGCGCCCGGCGAGCGCGCCGAGGTCGTCGTGCGGCTGGAGCCGGGCGAGACCACGCGCCTGCACTCGTTCGAGGCCGACCTGGGCGGCATCGTCGTCCCGTTCGCGATGGGCGGCAACGACGCGTTCGACGTGCTGGAGCTCCGCGCCGCCGACGAGCTCACGCGGTCACCGGAGCCGGCCTGGGAGCCGTCGGTCCACGCGGCGCGGGACGCACTGCACGAGGACGACGCCGCTGTGACGCGCACGTTCCAGCTCGACGACCGCCGGATCAACGGGCGTGCGATGGACATGGGCCGCGTCGACGAGGTCGTCACCGAGGGCGACACGGAGGTCTGGGAGGTGCGCAGCGTCGTGCCGATGCCCCACAGCTTCCACGTGCACGACGTGCAGTTCCGCATCCTGTCCGTCGACGGCGACGCCCCGCCGCCCGAGCTGGCCGGACCCAAGGACACCGTGTACCTCGAACCGAACCGCACCTACCGGCTGCTCATGCGGTTCGACGACTACACCGACCCCGACGTGCCCTACATGTTCCACTGCCACATGCTGCTGCACGAGGACGAGGGGATGATGGGGCAGTTCGTCGTCGTCGGACCGGGGCAGGAGGCGGGGACGCCGCCCGGCGGGCGCGGGAACGGGCACGGGGACGGGGACGGGCACGGCGATGCGGACGGCGGCGGCGCGGACGGCGGCGGCGTGGACGGTGGCGGCGCGGACGCCCACGCGGGGCACCACTGAACCTGTGGCACGCTCGGGAGGTGACCCTCTCTCTTCCTCGCGGCATCACGCACGTCCTGCTCGACCTCGACGGCACCCTCACCGACTCGGCCCCCGGCATCATCGCGTCCCTGCGTGCCGGGTTCGCCGACGCCGGGTTCGAGGTGCCGACCGACGCCGTCCTGCGGACCTTCGTCGGTCCGCCGCTCGGTGCGAGCCTGGCCGGCATCGGCCTGTCCGCCGCTGACGCCGCGGCCACGATCGCCGCCTACCGCCGCGACTTCGAGGTGCGCGGCATGTTCGACAACTCGGTGTTCGCCGGAATCCCCGAGGCGCTGACCGAGCTGCGCGAGGCCGGGGTGACGCTCCTGGTCGCCACGGCCAAGCCCCAGTACTACGCCCGCAAGATCGTCGGGCACTTCGGGCTCGACGGCTATCTGGAGGGCGGGCTCGACGGCGTGCACGGCGCAGCCGACTACGCGGCAGGTGAGGCCCAGGGCAAGGAGGTGGTCGTGGAGCGCGCGCTGGCGCACGCGGCCGCCCTCGGCGCCGACGTCGGACGGACGGTGATGGTGGGCGACCGTGAGCACGACGTGCACGCCGCCGCTCACCACGACGTCCCGACCATCGGCGTGACCTGGGGCTACGCGGCGCCCGGCGAGCTGGAGGCCGCCGGCGC
>NZ_JBHXBG010000103.1:0-4356 GCF_042726755.1 Promicromonospora sp. NPDC060271
GGTCAATCAACTGACCGATCTCGAAGCAACCGACCGAAGTCAGCAGCCAACAACCACTGGTGCCAGTCGGCGCCCAGGTCAGGCCTTGGCGCCCGACTCCGCGCGCTCGGCGGACGACTCCGCCTTCTGCTCGACCTTCTCGCCCACCGGCTTCGGCGGCACCGACGCGTTGCGGAACTCCTGACGCGGGTCGTGCAGCGAGCCCAGCGAGACCAGCTCGCGGCCCAGGAGGAACTGGCCGATCCAGCCGATCAGGATGCGGACCTTGCGGTTACCGGTCGGCATCGCCATCACGTGGTAGCCACGGTGCGCCACCCAGGCGAGGAAGCCGCGCAGCTTGATGAAGCCGAACAGCTCGGCGACGCCCTTGTACAGGCCCAGCGACGCGACGACGCCCAGGTTCTTGTGGTCGTAGTCGACGGCGGGCTTCTCCTTGTAGAGCGCCACGATGTTGTCGGCCAGGCGCACCGCTTCGCGGATCGCGTGCTGTGCGTTCGGCGGGCAGAACTTGCCCGGGTTGTTCACGTCCGGCACGGCGGCACAGTCGCCGGCGGCCCATGCACCCTCGACGATCTCGCCGTCCTCGGTCGCGACCTGCAGCGTCGGCAGCACGATGACGCGGCCCATCTTGTCGAACGGGAGGTCGGACGCCTCCTTGATGACCGGGTTCGCCTTGACGCCCGCGGTCCACACGATGGTCTCGGTGTCGAACTCGACGCCCGTCGACGTGACGACGTGCCCGTCCACGCAGGACGAGAGGAAGGTGTTGAGGTGGAACTCGATGCCGCGCTTCTTCAGCTCGGCGAGCGCGTACTCGCCCATCGGCTCCGTGACCTCGGGCAGGATGCGCCCGGCGCCCTCGATCATGACGAACCGCAGGTCGGACGCCTCGATCGTCTGGTACTGCCGCGTCGCGTAACGCGCCATGTCCTCGATCTCGGCGAGCGCCTCGATGCCGGCGAACCCGCCACCGACGAACGTGAACGTGAGCATGCGCTTGCGCAGGTCGGCGTCCCACGTGGAGGACGCGACGTCCATCCGGTTGATCACGTGGTTACGGACCGCGATGGCCTCTTCGACGTTCTTGAAGCCGATGGCCGACTCCGCGAGACCCGGGATGGGCAGCGTGCGCGACACCGAGCCGAGGCCGACGACAAGCTGGTCGTACGACACCTCGTACTCGTCGCCCGACTCGGGCTGGATCTTCACGTGCTTGCGGCCGTGCTCGATCGTGGTGACCTTGCCCTGCAGCACGTCGATGCCCTTGAGGGCCTTGCGGTGCGGTGCCACGACGTCGCGGGCGTCGATCGACCCGGCAGCCGCCTCGGGCAGGAAGGGCGCGTACGTCATGTACGGCCGCGGGTCGACGACGACGATCGCCGCCTCCCGCTTCTTCAGCTTCTTTCGCAGGCGGCGCGCCACGTAGAGGCCGACGGACCCGCCGCCGAGCACCACGATGCGCGGCACCTTCCGCGGGCGCGGCGTGCTCGCCGCATCGGAAGCATGGCTGACCGAGGTCAGGTCGTTCTGAGGCATGATTCCCAGGATACCGCGCGCCACGCATCCGCATTGACACGCCAAAGGGCGGCGTGTGCGTGATGCACCCCACGCCGCCGTCGCCGCTGCAGGAACGTCCTCGATCCTCTGGCAGCCACAACGGACCACCGCGGCCGGAAGTTCCCGGCTCACGCTCGACGGATCTGGCGTGAGCCTGCGGTTCCGCTTCGGGCGCGTGCCTCGTTCCTCGGCCCGCACCCTTCGCTTCACCTCCGGCTCACGCCATGGACAACGCGATCCCGTCGAGGATGTCGTGCTCGCTCGTCACCACGCTCGTCAGCGAACCGCCGGCCGCCGCGACGTCGGCGACCACGCGGGTGATCACCTCGGACCAGACGAGCGCCCCGGCCGCGATGACGTCGACCCGGCCCGGGTGCAGGAAACCCATCGCCGCTCGCTCGGCGCGCGGCGCCTCGACCAGCGCCGCGCACGAGTCCAGCACCGTCTGCACCGGGAGCTCCGCCTGGTTCACCCGCTCGCGCCGGTACTCCGACAGTCCCAGCGCGTGCGCGGTCACCGTGGTGATCGAACCGGCCAGCCCGACCAGCGTCGCCGTCTTCGCGAGCGGGACGGCGTGGGCGGCGTCGTCCAGGTGGGCCCGCACGTCCGCGCGGGCCGCCGCGATCTCCGCAGCCGACGGCGGATCGCCGTGCAGGTGCCGCTCCGTCATCCGCACCGAACCGACGTCCATCGAGACGCTCGCGTCGACCGAGCCGGTGCCGAGCACCAGCTCGGTGGATCCGCCGCCGAGGTCGACCACGAGGAAGGGGCCGGCATGCGCCTCGGCGACCGCGCCGGTGGCACCGCGGAACGAGAGCTGCGCCTCCTCGGCACCGGTGATGACCTCGACGTCGACGCCGAGCGCCGCCCTGACGCCCTCGAAGAACTCGTCGCGGTTCCGCGCGTCCCGCGTCGCCGACGTCGCGACGAACCGCACGCGCTGCGCCCCAGCGGCCTCGATCGCCGCCGCGTACTGCCGGGTCGCCGCCAGCGTGCGCTCCAGCGCCTCGGGCGCCAGCTCGCCGGTGCGGTCGACGCCCTGGCCGAGCCGTACCACCTCCATGCGGCGGTCGAGCTCGGTGAGATTGCCGGCGGCGTCGACGTCCGCGACGAGCAGGCGGATCGAGTTGGTGCCGCAGTCGATCGCGGCCACACGAGAGGGAGTCACACGAAGATTCTTCCAGCCCCGCCACCCCGAGGACGTCGGACGTGCCGTTCCGCGAGAAAGCTCACGTGGTCGTCGGCGCGGTTCAGCAGGTGCAGCGGTCCGGGCGCCAGGTGTCCTTGGCCAGCTCCAGCGCCTCGTCACCCAGCGGGTTCACACCCGGGCCGGCGGCGAGCGCGTGCGCGAACAGGACGTGCAGGCACTTGACGCGCGTCGGCATGCCGCCGGCCGAGATGCCGGCGATCTCGTCGACGTGCCCGATCGCCTCACGCTGGGCGAGGTAGTGCTCGTGCGCCTTCCGGTAGGCGGCGGCGAGCTCCTCGTCCTGCTCGAGCCGCGCCGTCATCTCCCGCATCACACCGTTCGCCTCGAGCGTCGACGCGGCCGCGGTCGCGCCAGGATGGGTCAGGTAGAAGACCGTGGGGAACGGCGTGCCGTCAGGCAGGCGGGGCGCCGTGCGCACCACGGTCGGACGGCCGCACACGCAGCGCGCCGCGATCCCCACGACGCCGCGCGGCTCGCGGCCGAGCTGCTCGGCCAGGACGCGCAGATCGTCGTCGGACACTGTCTCGATCACGGAGTTCACCGCTCCATTGTCCCCCAAGAGATCGTCCGCCCGGCGCGACGCGACGCGCGATCGGGCGGACGCGCGCGCCTACTCCTCGCCGCCCGCGATCCGCACAGAATCCCACACGCTCGTGAACCAGGGGGTTCTCGCATCCTCCGACGCGCCGGGCGACGGCTCGACGACGCCGGGCGGCGGCTCCTCCTGCTGCACGGAGTCGGTGTCGAGGGGGCGCCACACCTTGTCCCCCGGCATGACGAAGTGCAGCCGCGACCGCGCCTGCTCGATCACGTACGACGGGTCGTCCCAGCGTGCGAGCTCGGTATCGAGCTCCTCCTTCTGCACGAGCTGCTGGTTCAGCTCCGCCCGGAGCTCGCGCAGCTCGGCCTGCTGGGTCACGACGGCGCGTACGGTCGGCAGCAGCAGCACCACCGCGAGGAGCACCACGACGGACAGCACCATGGCGCGGACCGTCAGCACCTCTGGCAGCACGAGCCCGAAGCTGCCGCGCTTACGGTCCGCGCGCGGCGGCGGGACGCTGCCGTTGACAGTGCTGCGGCGACGCGGCTGCGTGGGTCGCTTCACCCCGGCGCCCGACGCCGGGCGCGCGGCCCTAGGGGCGGCGGTCCCCGGGCGCGCGGCAGATCGAGCGGGCGCACTCCGCGGCGCGGCGGTACGGCGGCCGGCCCCCGGCGGCGCGGCGGGCTGACGAGCGGACCCGCCGGACGCCCCACCTCTCGCGGTGGAACCCTTCGCCGTCGGACCGGGCTGCTTCTTCGGGGCGGCCTTGCCCGTCGGCTTCGCGTCCTTCGCCTTCTTCGCGCCCGACGCACCCGCTCCCGCACGGGGGGCCGACGGGCGCGCGCCTGAGCCGCGGGCCGGGCCCGAGGGTCGCGCCGGACGACGTGAGGAAGGCATGGGTCGATTGTGCCGATTCGCGAGGCCTTTGTACCGGCATTACCTCCGGCGTGCCGTGTGTCGAACCTGTGGAACACGAAAGCTGTCAGACACGAGCGGACGTGTCAGACGTACAGGTGCCACACGACGCCCCCACCTCGGAACAGAGAGG
>NZ_JBHXBG010000103.1:4366-20642 GCF_042726755.1 Promicromonospora sp. NPDC060271
CCCCAAAGCTGTCATCCCCGGGCGGTGGTGCCCGAGTTACGGGACACTCCGCCGCCCCTTACGTCTGACACGTCCGTGTGTGTCTGACAGCTTGGTGAACGCGCCGGGGTCAGCCCTGGAAGCGCGGGAACGCCGACCGGCCGGCGTAGGTGCCCGCCTCGTCGAGCGCCTCTTCGATGCGCAGGAGCTGGTTGTACTTGTTGATGCGCTCGCCACGCGCGGGGGCACCGGTCTTGATCTGGCCGGCGTTCGTCGCGACGGACAGGTCCGCGATGGTGGTGTCCTCGGTCTCGCCGGAGCGGTGCGAGGTCATCGTGGTGAAGCCGTTGCGCTGAGCCAGCGTCACGGCGTCGAGCGTCTCGGTGAGCGTGCCGATCTGGTTGAGCTTGACCAGCAGCGAGTTGGCCGACTTCTCGGCGATGCCGCGGGCGAGCCGCTCGGGGTTCGTGACGAACAGGTCGTCGCCCACGATCTGCACCTTGTCGCCGACCTTGCCCATGAGCCCGGTCCAGGCGCTCCACTCGTCCTCGGACAGCGGGTCCTCGATCGAGACCAGCGGGTAGTCGGCGACGAGCTGCTCGTAGTACGCGATCATCTCGTCGGAGGTCTTCTTGCCGCCCTCGAACGCGTACACGCCGTCGGAGAAGAACTCCGTGGCGGCGACGTCGAGCGCGAGCGCCACGTCGGTGCCCGGCGTGAGGCCCGCCCGCTCGATGGCGACGAGGATCAGGTCCAGCGCCTCACGGTTGCTGCCGAGGTTCGGCGCGAAGCCGCCCTCGTCGCCCAGGCCGGTGGCCAGGCCCTTCTCCTTCAGCACGGACTTGAGGGAGTGGTACACCTCGGTGCCGGTGCGCAGCGCCTCGCGGAACGTCGGGGCACCGATCGGGGCGACCATGAACTCCTGGACGTCCACGTTCGAGTCCGCGTGCGACCCGCCGTTGAGGATGTTCATCATCGGCACGGGCAGGACGTGCGCGTTCGGGCCGCCCACGTAGCGGAACAGGTCCAGGCCCGAGCTCTTGGCAGCGGCCTTCGCGACGGCGAGCGACACACCGAGGATGGCGTTCGCGCCCAGCTTGCCCTTGTTCGGCGTGCCGTCCAGATCCAGCAGCGCCTGGTCGATGATGCGCTGCTCGTCGGCGTCGTACCCGATGAGCTCGGGGGCGATCTCGTCGTTGACGGCCGCGACGGCCTTCTCGACGCCCTTGCCCAGGTAACGACCCTTGTCGCCGTCACGCAGCTCGACGGCCTCGAACGCGCCGGTCGATGCGCCGGACGGGACCGCCGCACGGGCGAAGGTGCCGTCGTCCAGGACGAGCTCCACCTCCACGGTGGGGTTGCCGCGCGAGTCGAGGATCTCGCGTGCTCCAACGGCTTCGATGCTAGCCACGGAATCTCCTTCTGAGGATGTTGCTCGACGGTTACGACCTCAGCGTAGGACGTCCGGCGACACCGCGCGGAACCGTCCACGGCTCGCTCACGCCTCGACGGCGAGGCCGGCCGCCGCGTCGTGCGCCCGCGGTTCACAGGGTCATCACAGGTCCGCGACAGGGCCACCACAGCGAGCCCACCTAGCGTTCCGAACGTCCGGCGCAGACCGTCCTGCGGCGCGAACCGCTCCGCCCGCTCGCCCCTTGACCAGGGCGCGGCGCTACAGCCCGCAGGACGGTCCGCGCGGACACCAACTTTTCCGCACGTCCCCTCCCGACCCCAGGCAGGAGCCCATGTTCTTCACCTATCTGCGCAGAGAGCTGCGCAACCGACGCAAGCAGACCGTCGTGGTGGCGATCGGTCTCGCGGTAGCGATCGCGCTCGTCATCGTCGTCAACGCGGTATCGACAGGCGTCAGGAACGCCCAGTCCGAGGTGCTCGAGTCCGTCTACGGCGTCGGGACCGACATCACCGTCGACCAGCCCAGCGACGGACCGGTCGCGGCGGGCGCCGGTCCGGGCCGCTTCGACTTCGAGGAGGGAGAGGGCGAGGCGAACGAGGACGGCACGCGCGACCTCTCGGAGGACCGCCTCAGTACCGCCATGGGTTCGACGTCGTTCGACGCCTCCGCGCTGGAGACCGTCGCGGGGCTGGACCACGTGTCCGGCGTGGCCGCGACGCTCGACCTGCAGAACATGTCCTTCTCCGGCGAGATGCCGGACATGGAGGCCGACGGCCCGGTCACGATGCGGATGGGCCCGGACGGGAGCGGCGAGGGCTCGGCGGGCGGCTCGTCCTTCGAGATCGACCAGTTCACGGTCACGGGCGTCGACCCGGACGCCGCCGCCGTCGGACCACTGACCACCGCCGAGGTGGCCGACGGCCGGACGCTGGAGACGGACGACAAGAACGTCGCCGTCCTGGACGCCAACTACGCGGAGCAGCAGGAGCTCGCCGTCGGCGACAAGATCACGGTGGGCGGCAAGGACCTGGAGATCGTGGGCACCGTCTCGTCCACGACGGGTGACGGCGTCGCGACGGCGTCCGACGTCTACGTCCCGCTCGCAACGGCCCAGACCCTCGCGGACCTCGCCGACCAGGTCACGGATGTCTACGTGCAGGTCGACTCGGCCGAGAACGTGGACGCCGTCGCCGCCGCGATCGAGAGCGAGCTGCCCGATGCGTCGGTCAGCACCCAGTCCGACCTCGCCGAGGGCGTGACCGGATCCCTCTCGACGGCGTCCAACCTGATCGGCACGCTCGGCACCTGGCTGAGCGTCATAGTGCTCGCGGCGGCGTTCGGCCTCGCGATCCTGTTCACCGTCTCCGGCGTGAACCGCCGGACGCGTGAGCTGGGCACGCTCAAGGCGCTCGGCTGGAGCCGGAACCGGGTGGTGGGGCAGGTGGCCGGCGAGTCCGTCGTGCAGGGCCTCATCGGCGGCGCGGTGGGTCTGGCGCTCGGCGCGCTGGCCGTGTGGGCGGTGAACCTCACGGGCATCACGCTCAGCGGGGCGTCGGGGGGCCTCACCATGGGCGGGCCCGCAGGACTGATGCCGGCGGGCGGCGGCCCGCAGGGCGGCGTCACCGCGCCCGACGGCGCTCAGCGCACCTTCGGCGGGCCGGCCGGTGACCTTTTCGGCGGCGGCAACGCCGTCGACGTCGTCCTCCAGGCGCCGGTCAGCCTGTGGATCGTGCTGGCAGCCGTCGGGCTGGCTGTGCTGGGCGGACTGCTCGCCGGCGTCGTCGGCGGACAGCGCGCCGCGAAGCTGCGCCCCGCCGAAGCCCTCCGTTCCCTCGCGTGAGCCGGAGGTGCAGCGCAGGGTGCGAGCCGAGCAACGAGGCACGCGCCCGAAGCGGAACCGCAGGCTCACGCGAAACAGGTAGAGCGTGAGCCCCGAGACCTGACCCCAGAGAGGTAGACCGATGTACCAGATCGACGACCTGACCAAGACGTACCGCCAGGGCAAGCGCCAGGTCCGCGCGCTCAAGAACGTGTCCGTGACCATCGGCGACGGCGAGCTCGTGGCCGTCCAGGGCCCGACGGGCGGCGGCAAGTCCACCCTGCTGCAGATGCTGGGCGGGCTGGACCGGCCGACGTCCGGCACGGTCACGCTGGACGGCAAGGACCTCGCCGGCATGAGCGACACCCAGCTCACGGCCGCGCGGGCCGAGACCATCGGCTTCGTGTTCCAGAACTTCAACCTCATCCCGACGCTCACCGCGCTGGAGAACGTGGAGACGGCGCTCGTGCCGGCCAAGGTGCCGCGCCAGACCCGGACGGCGCGCGCGCTGGCGGCGCTGGAGTCGGTGGGCCTCGGCGACCGCGGCGACCATCTGCCGGGCGAGCTCTCGGGCGGGCAGCAGCAGCGCGTGGCGATCGCGCGGGCGCTCGTGAAGAACCCGAAGGTGCTGCTGGCCGACGAGCCCACCGGCAACCTCGACGAGGAGACCCGCGACGAGATCGTGGACCTCATCGTGGGCCTGTGGAAGGAGCAGGGTCTGACGATCGTGCTGGTCACGCACGACTCGGTGGTCGCGGCCCGGACCCCCCGCCGCCTCCGCATAGCAAAGGGAACCCTGAAGGACCTGACGGCGGCGTAGCCCCGGCGCTCGCCGGCGCTCCCCGGCAGCCGAGTGATTGTGCCCGGAATTCGTATGACTTGTGGGCACAATCGCTCGGCTGCCGCGCAGCAGGAGGAACAACGCGCGACCAGCCTCTCGACGGCGCCGCTCCCGCTGGCTACTCTGCCCTTACGTCCGCCGCAGCACCGCCGCTCCGGCGTTCGACCCTTACCTGAAGACACGCGCAAGGGAGCGCCGCATGCTTCTTCGAAATCGTTTCATCCGTGAGCCACGACCAGCACGTAGACCTCGTTCGACGGACGGATCCCGTTCGTCACTCGGAAATCGTTTAACACGAGCGGGAACCGCCACGAGCCTCGCCGCCCTCGTGCTTGCCGGAGCACTGGTCACCGCACCAGTCACAGCCACCGCCGCCGACACCGTCGTCACCGCCGTCGACTTCGAGGACGGCACCACCGGTACCTGGACCCCCAGCGGCGGCGCCGGCCTCGACGTGATCGCCGACCCCGACGGCACGGGCAGCGTGCTCGCCATCACCCGGGCCGCGGACTACGAGGGCATCCAGTCCCCCACCGCCATCTTCCGCGCCGGCGTGACCTACACGTTCAGCATGCGCGCCCGCCTGGCCGAACCCGCCGAGCCAACCGGCCCCACCAGCACCGACGTCCGGTTCGTCGTGAAGCCGGCCTACACCTGGGTCGGCAACACGACGATCGGCACGGACTGGACCACCGTCACCGGCACCTACACGGCCGACGGCGACCCGGCCGAGCTGCAGGCCTACCTCGGCAGCACCGACCAAGCCGCTCCCTACACGATCCTCGTGGACGACATCATGGTGACCACCTCCGACACCGTCCCGCCGGGCGACGTCGTCCCCGGCGGAGCGATCAACCCCGTCCCGACCCCCGTGTACGCGGCGGAGGGCACCGGCGACGTGTCCGCCCTGACCTTCGACGACGGACCGAACCCCGGCACGACGCCCGCCCTGCTCGACTTCCTCGCGGAGCACGAGATCAAGGCCGTGTTCTGCGTGATCGGCCAGAACATCCAGGCCGACGGCGGAGCCGCGATCCTGCGCCGGATCGTCGCCGACGGCCACGTCCTGTGCAACCACTCGACGGGCTACGCCGACATGGGCTCGTGGACCGAGGAGCAGGTGCGCGCGGACCTCGTCGCGAACCTGGGGATCATCCGCGACGCGCTCGGCAACCCGAACCAGAAGGTCCCGTTCTGGCGCGCGCCGAACGGCTCGTGGGGCGTGACGCCCGGCGTCGCCGTCGAGCTGGGCATGCAGCCGCTCGCCGTGCGCAACACGATCGCCGACTGGCAGACGCAGGACGTCGACACCCTCACCGCCAACCTGCGTACCGCGATGGTGCCGGGCGAGCTGGTCCTGGCGCACGACGGCGGCGGCGACCGGTCGGGCACGCTCGCCGCGGTCCGGACGGTCGTGACCGAGCGCCTGGCCGACGGCTGGGAGTTCACGTTCCCGCAGGGCACTCCCCCGGCATCGGGCCCGGTGATCAGCACCGACTTCGAGGACGGCACGCTCGGCGGCTGGGTGCCGCGCGAGGGTACCGAGACCTCGGACTTCACGCTCGCGGTCACCGACTCGGACGCCCACGACTCCACCCGGTCCGCCGCGCTGACCGGCCGGGACGCCACGGGCGACGGGATCGCCCACGACGTCACCGGCGTGCTCCGGGCGGGCGTCACCTACGACGCCTCGGCCTGGGTCCGCTTCGCCGAGGGGCAGACGCCCGGCGACGTCTGGCTGAGCCTGGCGACCACGACGGACGGCGCCCAGACCTTCTCGACGCTCGGCCAGTTCAGCGGCATCACGAGCACCGGCTGGACCCGGGTGACCGCCACCTTCACGGTGCCGGACCACGACGACGCACTGCTCTACTTCGAGACCGCCTACAACGGGGGCAACACCAGCGACTGGCTCATCGACGACATCGTGGTGTCCGTGCCGGAGCCGCCGCTGATCGAGGACCTGACGGGCATCAAGGAGACCGTCGACTTCCCGGTGGGCGTCGCCATCGACAGCCGCGAGACGTCGGGCACGGCCGCCCAGCTCCTGAACCGCCACTTCGGCCAGATCACTCCCGAGAACCACATGAAGCCCGAGGCCTGGTACGACGACGAGCGCACGTTCCGCCGTCACCCCGAGGCGACGGCGCTCATGGACTTCGCCCAGGCGAACGACCTGCGGGTCTACGGCCACGTGCTGGTATGGCACGGCCAGACGCCCGAGTGGTTCTTCCAGGACGACGCCGGCCAGCCGCTGCCGGGCACCGCGGAAGGCCAGGCGATCCTCCGCGAGCGCCTGCGCACCCACATCTTCGACGTCGCGGAGAACCTCAGCACCGAGTACGGGCCGTTCGGCTCGGACACCAATCCGCTGGTCGCGTTCGACGTGGTGAACGAGGTCGTGTCCGACGGCGCGGAGAACCCGGACGGGCTGCGGCGCAGCGAGTGGTTCCGGGTGCTGGGCGAGGAGTTCGTCGACCTCGCGTTCCGGTACGCGGACGAGGCGTTCAACGAGACGTACGCGGCGGAGGGGACGGCCCGTCCCGTGACCCTGTTCATCAACGACTACAACACCGAGCAGGGCGGCAAGCAGGACCGCTACCTCGCCCTGGTGGAGCGGCTGCTGGCGCGTGGTGTGCCGGTGGACGGCGTGGGGCACCAGTTCCACGTGTCGCTCGCCATGCCGGTCAGCGCGCTGGAGGGTGCGCTCGCACGGTTCGAGGGCCTGCCGGTCAAGCAGGCGGTCACGGAGCTCGACGTCACGACAGGAACCCCGGTGAGCCAGGCCAGGCTGATCGACCAGGGGTACTACTTCCGGGACGCGTTCGAGGCGTTCCGGGCGCACGCGGACGACCTGTTCTGCGTGACGGCGTGGGGCCTGACCGACGGCCGGTCGTGGCGGGTCGACAGCGGCGCGCCGCTGATCTTCGACGACCGGTACCAGGCCAAGCCCGCGTACCACGGCGCGGTGGGCGGCGAGCTGCCGGCCCGGCTGCGCACGGCGAACGTGTTCGCGGGTGACGTGCCGCTGGATGCCTCGGCGACCGCGTCCCCGGTCTGGGACCGGCTGCCGCTGCACACGTTCGACGCGCCGGACGGCGGTGAGGCCGCCTTCCAGCTCCGCTGGGCGGCCGACCACCTGACGGCGTTCGTCTCGGTGGACGACGCCGGAGCGACGGCCGGCGACGCGGTCACGCTGGCGCTCGGCGACGCGGAGTACGTGATCGCGCGGGACGGGTCCGTGACCGGCGGGGCCGAGGGTGCCGACGCGGTGGCGACCGAGCGGGAGGGTGGCTACGACGTCGTCGTGCGCCTGCCCGCGACCTTCGTTGAGGGCACCACCGCGGCGTTCGACGCCCGGGTGACCAGCGGCGACGAGACCACGACGTGGAACACGCCGGGTGCGCTGGGCACCCTGACCCTGCTCGAGGAGCTGTCGTACCTGGAGGTCGCGGAGGCCACGACGGCGCCGGAGATCGACGGCGAGCTGGACGACGTGTGGGCAACGGCCGGCACGGTGACCACGACCAAGGAGGTGGAGGGTTCGGGTGGTGCGGTCGCGACCGTCCGCACGCTGTGGCGGGAGAACACGCTGTTCGTCCTGGCCGACGTCGCCGACCCGGTCGTCGACGTCTCCGGCTCCGACCCGTGGATCCAGGACTCCGTGGAGATCTACGTGGACGGCGGCAACGCGAAGAACGGCGGGTACCGGGCCGACGACACGCAGATCCGCGTCTCGGCGGAGAACGCGGTGTCGTTCGGGACGGGTGACGAGGCCGCGCAGCGTGCCCGCCTGGTGAGCGCCACCACGCTGACCGACGGCGGGTACCGGGTCGAGGCCGCGATCGACCTGCTGTCCTACGCCGGGCCTGGCACGTTCCACGGCCTGGACTTCCAGGTCAACGACGCGAGCGACGGCGCGCGGACCGCCGTCCGCAACTGGGCCGACCCGACCGGGGCCGGGTACCAGTCCACCGCCCGCTGGGGCGTGGGTCAGCTCGTCGCGGACCCGGGACTGGTCAGCCTCACGCCGCCCGTGGTCAAGGGCAAGCCGGCCAAGGGAAAGACCCTCACCGCCGACCCCGGCACGTGGTCGCGGGAGGCGACGTTCACCTACGAGTGGCTGCGCGACGGCGAGCCGGTCCGCGGCGGCAGCAGGTCGGGTTCCGGGCAGACGTACAAGGTGAAGCCGCACGACGTGGGCCACGAGCTGTCGGTGAAGGTGACGGCCCGTACCGCGGAGGGTGACACGGCCTCCGCCACGAGCGATCCGGTGACGGTGCGGCGCTGAGCTGACTGCCGGAGTTGTTTCCGCGGCGGACCCCCGCGGCGGAAACAACTCCGGCTCGTCCGCGTTCCGGCCCGTGTTGGTCCCGCGCCGGCACGGCAGGACTCCTGACGAATCGTTACAGACGGTTTACGCTAATTTCCGCGCGGCCCGCCTCCCGTGGCGATATGGTCCAAACCTCCCCGCCCTGACACCGGGGAGCCGACCTGGGGGAGGCAAGAAGTGAGGCAAGGACGAGCAGGAAGCAGTGCGCGGCTCGCCGCGGTCGCCATGTGCGCCACCGTCGCGGTGACGGTCGCCGGATGCAGCCCGAGCCAGACCGCGGACGACGGCTCCGCCGGCCCGGTCACGCTGGAGACCTGGATCAGCCAGGACATGGAGACTCTGTTCCCGGGCGACGCCGGCGCCTACGACAACATCAGCGTTCTCGACGTCGTCTACGACGGCCTGGTCCGGTACGACCCGGAGACCACCGAGCCGTACAACTACGTGGCCGAGTCGATCGAGCCCAACGACGACAACACCGTCTGGACGATCAAGATCAAGCCGGACCTCACGTTCCAGAACGGTGAGCCCGTCGACGCCGACGCGTTCGCCCGCGCCTGGAACTACACCGCCGACGGCGACAACGGCCTGTACTCCGGCTACTTCTTCAGCATCATCGAGGGTTACGACGAGATGCAGCCGGAGACCGACGAGAACGACGAGATCGTCAAGGAGGGCGCCGAGGACGAGCTGTCCGGGCTGAAGGTCGTCGACGACCTGACGCTCGAGGTCACGCTCAGCTCTCCGTTCGCCGGCTTCTCGACGATGCTCGGCTACACCGGCTTCTTCCCCATCGCCCAGGAGTGCCTGGACGACGTCGAGAAGTGTGCCCTCGAACCCATCGGCAACGGCCCCTTCCAGGTCACCGAATGGGCGCAGGGCCAGGAGCTCACCGCTGAGAAGTGGGCCGACTACCCGCTCGACGAGACCCCCGACTACGACGCGATCCACTGGACCGAGTACGCGACGGGCGAGACCTCGGGGTGGGCCGACTTCAAGACCGGCGACCTCGACCTCTCGTTCCCGCCGACCGCGGAGGTCGAGGCGGCCAGGAACGACCCGGAGCTCGCCGGACGCTACGTGGAGCGTCCCGGCTCCGCGCTGACGTACCTCGGCTTCTCTGGCTACACCGAGGGCCCGTGGAACGACAAGGAGTTCCGCAAGGCGATCTCGATGGCGATCGACCGCGAGGGCATCATCTCCTCGCTGGGCAGCGGTCAGGCCACCCCCGCCGACTCCTGGGTGGTCCCCGGCGGCGTGCCCGGCGGCGAGGCGGGCACCTGCGAGTGGTGCGTCTTCGACCCGGAGGCCGCCAAGGAGGCGCTGGAGAAGGCAGGCGGCTGGCCCGACGGCGAGAAGCTCCAGATCAGCCTGGGCGACGACGACGCGGAGGTGGAGTACTTCACCGCGATCGGCAACTCGATCGAGGAGGTGCTCGGCATCCCGTACGAGCTCAACATCGACCCGGACTACTTCACCACCCGGGCGGAGCAGGGCTACGACGGCATGTTCCGGAACAACTGGTTCCCGGACTACCCGCTGAACGAGAACTACCTCAGCTTCTACGCGTCCGGCGAGCCCGGCGCGGGGCACTGGGGCTGGTACAGCGAGGAGTTCGAGGACAAGCTGGACGAGGCAGCGGCAGCGCCGTCGCTGGACGAGTCCGTCGCCCTCTACCAGGAGGCGGAGGCCATCCTGGCCGAGGAGTTCCCGACCATCCCGTTCCGCTGGAGCTTCAGCGCCACGTACTACAGCGAGCGCCTGGACAACGTGATCCTCAACCCGTTCTCGGGTGCGCCGATCCTGCGCGAGATCGAGGTCACGGCGTAACCCGTGCGCCGAGTCAGCGCCGTGGTCCGACCGACGCGCTGACTCGGCGCCTGAACGACACCGAGTCAGTGCCGTGGTCGGACTGCGGCGCTGACTCGGCGCACACCTGAGGAGACCCATGGGGCGCTACATCCTTCGCCGTGCCGTCCAGGCCGTCGGCACGCTGCTGCTCGTGATGTTCCTGCTCCACCTGCTCACGACGGTCGCCATCCAGCTCAACGGCAACCCGGCGCAGGCGTTCTTCGGGGACAAGGTCGCGTCCCCCGCGCAGATCGCCGTCGTCGAGCAGCGCTTCAACCTCGACGACCCCTGCTTCGACCAGGTGGGCAACCCGTGCCTCGGTCCGTTCGTCGAACGGCTCGGCCAGTACGCCCAGGGCGACTTCGGCACCAACCTGCGCGGGCGTGAGGTCTCGGACATCGTCGCCACCGCGGCGCCGAACACGCTCCGCCTGTTCTGCGTGGTCCTGGTCACCTGGCTGGTGCTCGGCATGGTGCTCGGCTCCGTCGCCGCCCGCTGGCGCGGCTCGCCGGGAGACCACGGCATCCGCCTCACGTCCGTGCTCATCGACGCGTTCCCGGTCTTCGTGCTGCTGATCGTCTACCGGTACGTCGTCGCCGTCCCCCTGAGCACGTGGGCGGAGGAGACGTTCGGCGAGGACAGCTGGCCCCCGTACTGGTTCAAGCCGTCGTTCGACCCCGAGCATCCGTGGGCCACCGTGCTCGTGCCGGGCATCCTGCTCGGCCTGGCCGGTTCCGCCGCGTTCATCCGCCTGGTCCGTGCCGGGCAGCTCGAGTCCTACCAGGGAGACCACGTGCGGACGGCGCGGTCGAAGGGCCTGGGCGAGCGGCACGTCGTCGTGCACCACGTGGTGCGCAACTCGTCGGTCCCCGTGGTGACCGCCGTCGGCCTGACCTTCACGGAGGCCCTGGGCGGCGCCGTGATCACCGAGGGCCTGATGAACATCTACGGGATGGGCGGCGTCCTGTGGGGCGCGGTGCGCGACGACGACGTCGGGCTCGTGCTCGGCATCGTGACCCTGCTGGCCGCCGTGACCGTCGTGGTGATGATCGTCGTCGACATCGCCTACGCCCTGCTCGACCCGAGGATCCGCTATGAGTGACGCCGCTGCCGCTGCCCCCACCCCGACGGTGCCGCACGGGGCCGGTGCGTCGTCGAGCCCGCTGGCCGACGCCTGGCGCACGCTCCGGCGCAGGCCCGACACGATCGCCGCGGCCGCCGTCGTCGTGTTCTTCGCTGTGATGGCCGCCTTCCCCCGGCTCTTCACGGACACCAGCCCGCGGGCGTGCCCCATCCGGGAGGCGCGGACGGCGCCCCAGGGCTGGGGCGGCGAGCATCCGCTGGGCACGGACGCGCTCGGGTGCGACGTGCTGGCCACGATGGTGCACGGTGTGCGCCCGTCGCTGCTGCTCGCGGTGGTCGTGGTCGGCGTCTCGCTGGTCATCGGCGTCACGCTGGGCCTGCTCGCGGGGTACTACCTCGGCTGGGTCGACTACCTGGTGTCACGCACCGTCGAGGTCTTCCTCGTGATCCCGCTGCTGCTCGCGGCGCTGCTGGTGCTGTCGCTGTTCAAGGGCGTCGACCTGGGCGCGGGGACGTTCGACGTGATCCTGCTGCCCGCCGTCGTGCTCATCCTGTTCGGCTGGATGCCGTACGCCCGGTACGTCCGCGCCGCCACCCTGGAGGCCAAGAATTTGGACTACGTCACCGCTGCGCGTTCCCTCGGTGCCTCGGACCTGCGCATCATGGTCCGGCACGTGCTGCCGAACGCGATCGGCACGGTCACCGCGCTGCTGCCGACCTCGGTGGCCGGCGTGATCAGCGCGGAGGCGGTGCTGTCCTTCCTCGGGATCGGGGTGCGCCCGCCGGCGACGAGCTGGGGCATCCAGATCGAGCAGGGCTCGCAGTGGGTGCTCGGCGGCTCGCCGCACGTGCTGCTCGCGCCGCTGGTCTGCCTGGTCGCCACGGTCCTTGCCCTGGTGGTGCTCGGCGACGCCCTGCGCGACGCCCTCGACCCGAGGCTGAGCGCATGAGCCGCCCGAGCCGCGCGCGGGACGCAGCCGAGGAGCGGCCGGTGCACGACGACGAGAGCGCGGCGGCCGCACCGCTGCTTGAGGTCACCGACCTCAGCGTCGAGTTCCGTACCCCCTCGGGTCCGGTGCGCGCCGTCGACGGCCTGTCCTACCGGGTCGAGGCCGGCCGCACCCTCGCGATCGTCGGCGAGTCCGGCTCCGGCAAGTCGGTGTCGTCCTTGGCCGTGCTCGGCCTGCTCCCGGAGACGGCGCGGGTCGCGGGCGGCAGCGTCCGCCTCGCGGGCACCGACCTGCTCACCCTGAGCCGCAAGGAGCACCGCGCGCGCTGCGGCGACCAGGTCGCGATGGTGTTCCAGGACGCGCTGGCCGCGCTCAACCCCGTGCACACCGTGGGCTACCAGCTCGCCGAGGCGCTGCGGGCGCGGCGCGGGCTGTCCCGGGGCGACGCCCGCAAGCGGGCCGTCGAGCTGCTCGACCTGGTCAAGGTGCCGAACGCGAAGGCACGGGTCAAGGAGTACCCCCACCAGTTCTCCGGCGGGATGCGGCAGCGCGTCATGATCGCCTCGGCGCTGGCCCTGGACCCCTCCGTCCTCATCGCCGACGAGCCCACCACCGCCCTCGACGTCACCGTCCAGGCGCAGGTGCTGCGGCTGCTCGCGGAGATCCAGGGCGAGCGGCAGATGGGGCTCGTGCTGATCACGCACGACCTGGGAGTCGTCGCGGGCGTGGCCGACGACGTCACCGTGATGTACGCGGGGCGCGCCGTCGAGCAGGCACCCGTTGTTCCCACGTACACGGCGCCCGCCCACCCGTACACGCGGGCGCTGCTGCGCTCGATCCCGTCCGCGTCCGGCACCGGACGTCTCGCCGTGATCCCCGGGCGCCCGCCGAGCCCCGCGGCCAGACCGCCGGGCTGCCCGTTCCACCCCCGGTGCGACGCGGCGCGGGACGTCTGCCGCACGGAGGTGCCGCCGCTGGCCGCCCCCGCCCCGGGCCGGGCGTCCGCGTGCCACTTCGCGCCGGACATCATGGCGGGCCGGGAACCACGGCCGGACGCCCCGGCCCCGGCGGTCGAGCCTGCCACGGCGGCGGTCGAGCCTGTCCCTCCGGCGGTCGAGCCTGTCGAGACCCGGCCCGCGCCGTCCGCCGTCGAAGGAGGCAGCGATGACTGAGCCCGTGCTCGAGGTGCGTGACCTCGTCAAGCACTACCCGGTGCGCAACGGGCTGCTGCGCCGGTCGGTCAACACCGTGAAGGCCGTCGACGGCGTCTCGCTCACCCTCGGCCGTGGGCAGACCCTCGGCCTGGTGGGCGAGTCCGGTTCGGGCAAGTCGACGCTCGCGCGCGTGCTCGTCGGCATCGAGCCGCCGACCAGCGGCCAGGTCCTCGTCGACGGCGAGGATGTCGCGAGCCTCTCCCGGGCGGGCCGCAAGCAGCTCCGCCGCGACGTGCAGATGGTGTTCCAGGACCCCTACACGTCGCTGAACCCGCGGATGTCGGTGGGCGAGATCGTGGGCGAGCCGTTCGCGATCCACGGCATCGACCCGGCGGGCGGACGGCGGGCCGCGGTGGGCGAGCTGCTGGAGCTCGTCGGCCTGGACCCCGAGCACGCGAGCCGGTACCCGCACCAGTTCTCGGGCGGCCAGCGGCAGCGCGTGGGGATCGCCCGCGCGCTCGCGCTGCGGCCCAAGATCCTGGTGTGCGACGAGCCGGTCTCGGCCCTCGACGTGTCGGTGCAGGGGCAGGTCATCAACCTGCTGGAGGACCTGCAGGCGGAGCTCGGCCTGTCGTACCTGTTCGTGGCGCACGACCTGGGCGTCGTACGCCACATCGCCCACGACGTCGCGGTGATGTACCTGGGGCGCATCGTCGAGCAGGGGCCGGAGGGCGAGGTGTACGACGGCGCGCAGCACCCGTACACCCAGGCGCTGCTGTCGGCGGTGCCCGTGCCGGACCCGTCGGTCCGGCTGGTCGCGCCCGCTCCGGCGGTCGAGCCTTCGCCGGACGGACCTTCGACCGACGGACCTTCGCCGGTCGAGCCTTCGCCGGTCGGCGGCGGCGCCATAACCCTCGAGGGCGACCCGCCCTCGCCCGTCGACCCGCCGTCCGGCTGCCCGTTCCACACGCGTTGCTGGCTCGCGCCCACTGTGTCCGAGGCGCGCACGGCGCCGTCGGCGCGCACGGCGCCGTCGGCGGACCGCACCGATACCGGCGCGCGGCCGATCCCGGCGGTGTGCGAGACCGAGCGGCCTGCCCTCGTCGTCCGCGACGGCTCGGGCTCTGTCGGGTCGCATGCAGGCAGTTCCCACGTGGCGGCCTGTCACTTCGCGCGAGAGCTGGTGGCGCCTAGGGTCGACGCATGACGCGTGTCCTGGTCGTCCTGAACTCGCCCACCAGCCTGATGGGCCGGCTCGAACAGTGGCTTCCCGAAGCCGGCCTCGAACCCGTCCTGGTTCCTGGCGCCGAGCTTCCCGAGAGTCTCGACGGGTTCGCTGGTCTGGTCCTGCTGGGCGGCGGCTTCATGCCGGACGACGACCTGCACCACCCGTTCCTGGCGCGCGAGCGGCGGCTGACCACCGAGGCGCTGGACGCCGGGCTGCCGCTGCTCGGCCTGTGCCTCGGCGGCCAGCTCCTGGCGCACGTCGCAGGAGGCGGCGTCACCGCGCGGTCCGGCGAGACGGAGCGCGGCATGTGCGCGCTGACGGTGCTGCCCGCCGCAGCCGACGACCCCGTCTTCGGCAACCTGCCGGGCGTCCCCGACGAACCGCTGTGGATGATCGAGAACCACGAGGACTCGGTGACCGCCCTGCCGCCGTCGGCGACGCTCCTGGTCTCCAGCGGGAAGTGCCCGATCCAGGCCTTCCGCGTGGGTGAACGGGCCTGGGGGCTGCAGTTCCACCCCGAGGCACGACCGGAGCGCGTGGCGACCTGGGACGAGGCGGCCCTCTCGGAGCAGGGCATCGACCGGACGGCGCTGGCCGCGGCGGCCATGGTCCACGGTGCGGAGAACGAGGCGCAGTCGCGTGCGCTGGTCCGGGCGTGGACCGACGTCGTCCACCGGACCGCTGAGTAGAACAGGGCGAGACGGAACCAGGGCGACCGCAGTTCTACTTCGCGGTAGTTCTACTTCGGCAGGATGAGGATCGACGAGAGGACCGGGCCGGATGGTGTCGACAGGGACGCACAGCGACGGGGTGCCCGTCGTGGCCTACCGGATCGCCCGCGCGTCGGGCGAGGTGCTGGCCGCGCGGCAGGACCGGCTGGACATCTACGCCGCCTCGACGGTGAAGCTCGCGGTGCTCGTCGCGGCGGCCCGCGAGCTCGACGCCGGCACGGCGAGCCTGGCGGAGACCTGCACCGCCACCCGCACGTTCACCTCGCAGGTACCCGGCGCGGGCGAGTACACGATCGAGCCCGACGACGTCGACAGCGGCCTGCCGCCGGACGGCACCCCGATGCCGCTGGGCGACGTCGTCGAACGCATGATCGTCGTCTCGTCCAACGAGGCGACCAACATCGTGGCCGAGCGGGTGGGCCTGCCCGCCGTGAACAAGGTCCTCGCCGACGCCGGTGCCGCCGACTCCGTCTTCGGCCGCAAGTACTCCGACCTGGCCGCCGAGCAGGCGGGCGCCTCGCACCGCACGACGGCGGCCGACCTGTGCCTCCTCATGTCCGCCCTGGTCACGGGCAGGCTGGCCGGCCAGGAACGGACGGCGTGGATGTGCGAGATGCTCGGCCGCCAGACCGACCGCCAGCTCACAGCCGCCGTACCGGACGGCCTCCCGTTCGGCTCGAAGTCCGGCTGGGTGGACGGCATCCGGCACGACGTCGCGTTCGTGGGCGCGCCGGGTCCGGACGCCCTGGTGATCGCGGTCTGCACGCGCGGCTACGACGAACACCAGTCGGAGGAGACCCTCAAGTCCCTGGGCGCCCTGGCCCTCGCCCTCCCAACCCCGCCTCGTTGAGTGCTGGCTATTTGTGGGTTCGAAACGTTCCGAACCCACAAAA
>NZ_JBHXBG010000104.1:0-20380 GCF_042726755.1 Promicromonospora sp. NPDC060271
GTGTCCGAGAGCGCGGGGGGCGAGCCCCGCGGCCTCGGACACACGCTCTACCTCGCGGGTCCGGAGGTCAGTTCGCGGTCTGCAGACGGTTCTCGAGCACCTTGTCGTAGATGCCCTCGAACGCGTCGAGGGTTCCGTCCACCGCGTGCGCGGCCACGAGCTCACGGCTGGCCGCGCCCATGCGGTGGCGCAGGGCGGCGTCCGCCAGCAGGTCACCGAGCCGGTTCGCCAGCTCCCGCACGTCGCCAGGGGTGTAGAGCCAGCCGTTGACGCCCGGCCGGACCAGGTGCGGCAGCGCCATCGCGTCGGCGGCCACGACCGGCAGGCCCGACGACATCGCCTCGAGCGTGACGAGGCTCTGCAGCTCGGCGATCCCCGGCATGCAGAACACGTCGGCGTCGGAGTAGGCGGTGAGCAGCTCGTCGTCCGGCACGTACCCGCGGAACCGGATCCGGTGGGCGACGCCGGCCTTGACGGCGAGGGCGGCCCACTCGTCGGCCTTGTTCCCTGTGCCGATGATCTCCAGCCGGCCCGGAAGGCTCTCCGGCAGCAGCGCGAAGGCCCGGATGATCTCGTCGACCCGCTTCTCCGGGTCCAGGCGCCCGACGAACAGGACGGTCGGCTCCGGCCGCTCCTCGCGGGCGCTGGTCGGGTAGTGGTCGGTGTCGATGCCGTTGGACACGGGGATCGCGTGCGTCAGGCCCGCGTGCTGGGCCAGCAGGTCGACGGCGCGCGGCGTCGGCGCCGTGACGACGTCGGCCTTCGCGTAGACCCGGCCGATGTCACGCCAGAGCCAGCGGCCGACGGTGCTGTGCATCGAGCTGGGCACCAGCATGTAGCCCACCAGGTTCTCGGGCATCAGGT
Source organism: Promicromonospora sp. NPDC060271 (assembly GCF_042726755.1). Classification (NCBI taxonomy): domain Bacteria; kingdom Bacillati; phylum Actinomycetota; class Actinomycetes; order Micrococcales; family Promicromonosporaceae; genus Promicromonospora; species Promicromonospora sp. NPDC060271. The sequence continues at coordinate 865 of NZ_JBHXBG010000104.1, forward strand.
GGTTGGTGGCCACCAGGGGGATACCTGCCTTGTGCGTGGCGGCGACCAGCGAGCGGCCGACGATGAAGCTGCCGTTGGTGTGCACGACGTCGGGCTTGACCTCGTCGATGATCTCCGAGACCGCGCGGTGCGTCTCCCACGGCAGCGAGATCTGCAGGTTGTGGTGCGTCGGGTACCGGCCGGAACGCAGACCGTGCAGGACGACTCCGTCGCGTACCTCGCGCACGGGGCGGCCGGTCGGCGAGGGGGCGACGACGTGGACTTCGTAACCCCGGCGGGCCAGGCCCGTGGCCAGGCTCCCGGCGAACCGGGCGGCTCCGTTCACAGCGGGCGGGTAGGTGTCCGCGCCGATCAGGATCGTGCGGCGGGTGTCGGGCAGGTTCACTGAGCTGTACCTCTCGATGGTCCGGTAAGTCTCGAAGTGGTCGTGCGCGCCGCGTGGCCCGTGTCGGAACTGGGGATCCGTCGAGCTCGGTGGCGCAGGAACAGGACGCGGCCGCGTCGGGGCGACGGGCGGTGGAGGTCCGTGCCCACACGGTCCCTCAGGACGGCGGTACCGGCGAGCGGTACGGTGCCGGGTCCGTCGAGGGCGACCGCTGTGGCGTGCATGGCTCAACCGTGGCGTAAGAAGGGTATTCACCGCCACCGGGTTTACCCCCGGAAACAGCATGGGGGTTTACCCCCATCTTTCGTGAACGTGTCCCCCGGATGTCGTCGGCATGCTTAAGGTCAGCGCGATGAACGACGACACGCCTTCGCCGAGCCCGGTGCAGCGCCCGGCGCCGCTACCGCACACCAACCCGCGTCGGCCACCCGACGAGGCGCCCTACGCGGCCCTCGTCGCGGGTACCCCCGTGCGCGACGTGGACCGTGAGGTCGGCGGGGTCCTGGCCCACGTCCGGGTGTACGGCGACCCGGCGGCACCGCACCGGCTCGTCTTCCTGCACGGGTTCCGGGGCGATCACCACGGCCTGGAGCTGATCGTCGCGCACCTCGTGCGGCAACGCCCTGACCTGCAGGTTGTGGTGCCTGACCTGCCCGGATTCGGTGCTTCGGCACCGCTGCGGAAGGGGCGGCACGACGTAGCGGGCTATGCGGCCTGGACCGCCGAGCTGCTGGCCGCCGTCGCGCCGGAGGGCGACGCGGTGCTCGCGGGGCACTCGTTCGGGTCGATCGTCGCGGCCGCGACGTTGGCCGGTGAGGACGCACCCCGCGTGCGCGGGCTCGTGCTGGTCAACCCGATCGCCACGGCGGCGCTCGAGGGTCCGCGACGCATGCTGAGCGCCGTGACGGTCGGCGTGCACCGGCTGGCCGCAGCGCTGCCGGAGGCCGTGGGAACCGGCCTGCTCCGTCACCCGATGTTCACCCGCGTGGCGAGTGTGGCAATGGTCACTACGGACGACCGGACGCTGCGGCGCTGGATCCACGCCGAGCACGACAGGTACTTCTCCGGGTTCGCCGACCGGCGCACGCTGCTCGAGGCGTTCCACGCCTCGGTGGGGACCGACGTCGCCGGCTTCGCCCCCGCCATCGACGTGCCGACGCTCCTGGTCGCGTCCGAGAACGACGACGTGGCCCCGCTGGCCTCGCAGCGTGTCCTGAAGCTGACGTTCCCGCGCGCCCGGCTCGCCGTCGTCCCGCGGGTGGGGCACCTGGCACACTACGAGGCGCCCGACGTCGTCGCGGACCGGACCGCCGAGTTCCTCGCCACGCTGGAGGCCGCGCCGCGCTGATCACGCCCCGGGCAGACGTGAGTACCGGGCGACAGTTTGGTAAGGTGAAATTGACCGTTATCTTTCTGTGACCTAGGGTCTGCGGCGATGACGACGAGCAGCCAGCCAGCCACCGTGTCAGAGGCAACCCCCGTCACCACGAGCGACGAGCGCCAGAGACCGCCCGGCCGGCTCGTGGGGATGGACGGCCTGCGCTTCGGGGCGGCGGCCGCGGTGCTGCTCTACCACTTCACGGCGACCTCGACGGTGGGCTCGTACTGGGGTGTCGACTCGGCGGACGCGTTCCCGCTGCTCAACGAGGTCACGCGGTACGGCTGGCTCGCGGTCGAGCTGTTCTTCATGATCTCCGGGTTCGTGATCCTGCTCAGCGCCGACGGCCGTGGCATCGCGGGCTTCGTCGCCTCTCGGGTGGGCAGGCTCTTCCCGGCCTACTGGGCGTGCATAGTGCTGACCGCGGGCCTGCAGCAGTTCTGGTCGGGCGGACGCCGGACCTCGCTGACCGAGACGCTGGTCAATCTCACGATGGTGCAGGACCTGTTCGAGGTGACGGGCGTCCAGGTCGTGTTCTGGACCCTGCTGGTGGAGCTCAAGTTCTACCTGCTCGTGTTCGTGGTGCTGGCGTTCGGCCCGCTCACCCGCAACCGGGTGCTCGCGTTCGCCACGCTCTGGCCGCTGGTGGGCTGGGCCGCGCAGGATCTCGGCGCGCACTGGCTCGCCGACCTGCTGGTGCCGGACTACGCCCCGTACTTTGCCGTCGGCATGCTGCTGTTCCTCGTGTACCGTGACGGCTTCGACCTGGTCAGCGGCGTGCTGCTCGCCGGGGGAGTCGCCCTGTGCGTGGACCGTGTCATCGAGGCCGCCGGCCGGGCGTCCGATCTGCAGGGCGTGCCGGTGAGCCCGGTGATCAGCGTGCTGCTCATGCTGGCGTGCGTCGTGGCGGTCTGGGCGACGACGCTCCCGGGCCGGCGGGTCCCGCCCCGGGGGCTGGTGGCGGCCCTCGGGACCGTCGGCGGCCTGACCTATCCCGTCTACCTGGTGCACACGCAGTTCGGGTACGCGGTGATCGACGTGCTGGCCCACGAGACCACCCGCACCGTCGCGCTCCTTGCCGCGGGCGCGCTGAGCCTCGGCCTGGCGGTCGCCATCCACTACGGCGTCGAGCGGCCGACGTCGGCCCGGCTGCGCCGGGCGGTACAGGCCGGGCTGACCCGCGCCGGGGACGCGGTGCGCTCGCTGTTCTCGAGGCTGTCGGACGCGCAGGCCACCCGCCTCACCTGACCTGGTCTCGTCCGGCTGAGGGCCCTGCGGGGGAGCAGCGGCTCAGCGCGGCGGGTCCGGCACGGCGAACGGCAGGCGGTGCAGCAGCTCCGACTGCTCTTCCGCCCGCTTGCGCTCCCGCTGCCCGGCGGCGAGCTCGCGCTCACGGCGTTCGGCGAGGACGGCGTGCAGGAACGCCTCGGGGTGGGTGCCGGGCGGCGGCCCTGGCGCCACGTAGCGCTCGATCTGCCCGGCGAGGTCGTCGCCGAGCCGGGCCCGCGACTCGGGTGCGAGGCGGGCGGCGCGGCCCAGGAGCTGACGGGCGGCCAGGGCAAGACCGTCGGGCAGCCGGCGCATGTCGGCGGTGTGCGCCCACGCGGCCAGGGACTGGGGCATGACGATCGGCGCCGAGAGCTGCTTGCCGCCGCGCACCCGCACCGCGTACGTGCCTGCGGCGATGTCGCCGAGGCGCTTGCCCTTCGCGTTGGCCAGCGACGCGATGGCGGCGATACCGCCGAACGTGAGCCACAGCTCGATCACGCCGACCAGGGCACGCACCAGCGCGTGCCGGAACCGGACGGGACCGCCGTCGTCGCGCACCACGCGGATGCCGCACGCGAGCTTGCCGAGCGACCGGCCGCGCGACAGCGTCTCGACGGTGACGGGTATGGCCACCATGACCGCGACGTTCGCGAGGACGTAGACCACCGTCGCGACGTCCTCGCCCAGCACGGCGTTCTCGAGGAACCAGATGCCGCCGATGACCAGCGCCGCCACGACGACCGCGCCGATCACCAGGAAGTCGAGCATGGCGCCCATCGCGCGCGTGATGAAGGACGCGGGGCGCGCGTCCAGCACCACTCCCTCGCCGATGACTATGCCGTCCTGCACGGTTCCTCCGGTCGGGTCGCAGGGCCTGGGTGTCGGTCCTGGCAGCGGTCACGCCGTCACTCTTCTTCCTGTGCGGCAGACTACCGCCGTGGACATCGACGCCTTCACCGCCGTGCACGCCGCAGAGTGGGACCGCCTCAAGGACCTGTCGTCCCGCCGTCGCCTGGACGGCGCAGAGTCCGACGAGCTCGTGCGGCTGTACCAGTCGGTGGCCACGCACCTGTCGACGGTCCGCTCGGCCGCGCCGGATCCCGCGCTCGTCACCCGCCTGTCCGACGTCCTGAACCGGGCGCGCACCCGCATCGCCGGCACGCACGAGCCGGCCTGGCGCGAGGTGGTGCGGTTCGCGATGGTGTCGCTGCCCGCCGCGTTCTACCGGATCCGCTGGTGGTCGCACGCCGTGACGGCGGCCTGCCTGCTCGTCGCGATCGTCGCGGGCGTCTACATCGCCTCCGACGCGGATGCGATGAACACGATGATGACGCCGTCCGCGCAGGAGGACTACGTGAACGACGCGTTCGCCTCCTATTACGAGCCGGGCATCGGGTTCGCCGCCGTGGTGGGGACGAACAACGCGTGGATCGCCGCGCAGGCCATCGGTGGCGGGATCACCGGATTCTTCCCCCTGCTGGTGCTCTGGCAGAACGCGGTCCAGATCGGCGCCATCGGCGGCATGATGGCCGCCCACGGCGAGCTCGACCTGTTCCTCACGCTCATCGCTCCCCACGGTCTGCTCGAGCTGACCTGCATCTTCGTCGCGGGAGCCGCGGGCCTGCGGCTGTTCTGGACCCTGATCGACCCCGGCCACCGCAAGCGGTCCGTCGCCATGGCCGCAGAGGGACGCGCCCTGATCACCATGGTCATCGGGCTCGCGGCGGCGCTCGGCGTCTCCGCGCTCGTGGAGGGTTTCGTCACCGGGTCCGACCTGTTCTGGTGGCTCAAGATCGTGATCGGTGCGATCGTGCTCGCCGGGTTCTGGACCTACGTGTACGTCCTGGGCCGCCGCGCCGTGCGCGCGGGGGCCACCGGCGACCTCGCCGAGCACGAGGCGGGCGCCGCCGCCGTCACCGCCGGCTGACGGTGGTCACGGCTGGGTGACAGTTGCGCGGCGCCCCGCCGTACCGACCGAATTCGCGGCCCGCTGTCAGCGACGCGTACTAGGGTTGCGGCGCAGGCACGACCCCAAGACGACACCCGGGAGCACGCCCCCATGACGACGCCCGAGAGCGCACCCGACCAGCCGGCGCAGCCGACGCCCCCACAGTCAGGCGCTTCCCAGCCCGCCGGCTGGGGCGAGCCGCCGCGGTACGGGCAGTACGCGCCCGGGTACGACCCGGCGGCGTCCCCCGCGCCTGCCCAGCCGCAGTACGGGACACCCCAGGGCGGGCAGCCGGCGCAGTACGGCCAGAGCCAGTACGGGCAGCACTCCCCGTACGCCGGGCAGGTCCCGGGCTACCACCCGCCGGCGGACAAGCCCGGCATCGTGCCACTGCGTCCGCTCAGCCTCGGCGAGCTGTACGACGGCGCGTTCGGCGCCGTCCGGCACAACCCGGGGGTGACGCTGGGCCTGACGGCGGTCATCGTCGTCGCGGCCGTCGTGGTCGGCACGCTGATCAGCATCCCGCTCACCACCATCTTCACCGACCTGTTCGGCAGCCTGTTCGCCGAGGTCGGGACCGACCCCGCCTTCGAGGAGCTCGGCTTCACGCAGGACGTCCTCGGCGTGACCTACGGTTCCGCGATCGGGACCGGCATGCTGCTCACGCTCGCCACCCCCCTCGCCATGGGCGTCATGGCCATCTCCGTCAGCGACTCCGTCATCGGGCGCAAGATCTCCGTGTCCGACGCGTGGAGCCGCACCGTCAAGCGCGCGTGGTTCCTGATCGGGTTCTCCCTCCTGAGCATGCTCGTGGTGCTCGTCGCCTACGCCCTGGCCACCGGCATCGTCGTCGGCCTCTTCCTCATCGACCCGACGCTCGGCGTGATCGGCATCTTCCTCGCGCTCGCGGCGCTCCTGGTCGGTGTCGTGTGGGCGTTCACCCGCGTCATCCTGATCCCGCCGGCGCTCGCGGTGGAGGGCGGCGGGTTCTGGGAGACGTGCCGGCGCGCGTGGAAGCTGACCCGGGGCACGTTCTGGCGGGTGCTCGGTATCTACCTGCTGACCTCGCTCATCCTCGGGATCATCGGCCAGGTGGTCGCGGTGCCGGTCAGCCTCCTCCTGAGCCTGTCCATGGTGATGCAGAGCGGCGCGGGCCTTGCGGTCAGCTACGGCATCACCTACGTCATCACGGGCGGGATGAGCGTGCTGTTCCTCGGCGGCGTCATCGCCCTGCTCTACATCGACACCCGGATGCGACGCGAAGGACTGGACGTGCAGCTGCAGGCCGCGGCCGCTGCCGCGGCGGACAAGTGACATGAGGGCTGACCTGCCCGTCGTCCCGGACCGGGACACCGCACGTGAATGGCTCAGCAGCGAGCTGCAGCGGCCCGAGTACGCGGAGCGTGAGTCGCTGCTGCAACGCCTGATCAACTGGGTGCTGGAGTGGTTCACGAGCATCGAGTGGCCGGCCACGTCGATGTCCGGTCCACAGCTCGGCATCGTCGTCGCGGTGATCGCGGCCGTGGTGCTCCTGATCGCCTGGCTCGTCGCCGGGCCGGTGCAGCTCGGGCGCAACCGCGCGCGTTCGGCCGAGGTGCTCGACACCGACGACGCCCGGACCGCCGCGCAGATGCGTGCGGCGGCCGACGCGGCGGCGTCGTCGGGCGACTGGCGGACGGCGTCCGTCGAGCGCTTCCGTGCGGTCGTCCGCTCCCTGGAGGAACGAGTGATCATCGAGCCGCGGCCCGGCCGCACGGCCCAGGAGGCCGCGGCCGACGCCGGCCTGCGCCTCCCGGTCCAGGCCGCTCGCCTGCACGCGGGCGCCGACCTGTTCGACGGCGTCGAGTACGGCGACCGGGTCGCCACGGCGGCGGACGACGCCGACCTGCGTGCGCTCGACGCCGCGGTCACCGCCGCCCGCCCGGAGGTCGCCGCATGACGTCGCTGCCGCCCGACCTCGCGCTCGCACCGCCCACCCCGCCCACCGCGGTGTCCGGCGCCGCGGTGTCCGGCGCGCCCGCAGGCCCGACGGACGACGCGCCGGTGATCATCGGCGACGACACGACCGGCCGGTCCCGCGCCGCGAACCGGTGGCGCCGGATGCGCTGGCCGCTGACGGTCCTGTTCGTGGCCGCCCTGCTCGTCGCGTTCCTCGCGGTGGTGCGCCCGGCGACGTCCGCAGCCCCGCATGCCCCGGACAACCCGGAGGACGACGGCGGCATGGCCGTGGCCGAGGTGCTGGAGGACCAGGGCGTCCGGGTCACCCACGTGACCAGGGTGGCCGACGCCGTCGCGGCCGCGGGCCCGGACAGCACCCTCCTGATCACGCCGAACCCGTCGTTCTTCGCCCAGGACCAGATCTCCGCGCTGAACCGCGCGGGCGCCGACCTCGTGGTGCTCGAACCGGACTTCGACATGGTCGGGGCGATGACCCGGAACCTGCTCGAGTCCACGTACGGCGAGGCGGGCGACCCGGTCGCCCCGCAGTGCGACGACCCGACGGCGCGGGCGGCGGGTGAGCTGGCCCTGCGGCCGGGCCTGGCCGAGACTCCCACCGGCGGCGATGGTCCGCGCCCCACCCTGTGCTGGCCAGACGGCCAGGGCGGCTACGCCTACGCACGCCTGGAGTTCCCGGACCGGTCGGTGACAGTGGTCTCCGACGCCGCGGTGCTCCGCAACGGCACGGTCCTGGACGAGGGCAACGCGGCGCTCGCCCTGCGCATGCTCGGCGAGAACGAGGACCTGGTGTGGCTGGTACCGGACCCGATGGACGTCAGCACCGGCGACGAGCCGACGCCCGCCGAACGCGGCCAGGTCGACGCGCTGATGCCGCCGGGCTCCGCGCCCGTGGCCCTGATCGCGGTGCTCGCGGCGGTGCTGCTCGCGCTCTGGCGGGTACGACGCCTCGGGCCGCTGGTCGTCGAGGACCTGCCCGTGCTCGTTCGGTCGGCCGAGGCCACCCGCGGCCGCGCCCGGCTGTACCGGGCGGCCCGTGCCCGCGGGCACGCCGCCGCGGGCCTGCGCGCCTCGGCCGCCGACCGGGTCGCCACCCGCCTCGGGCTTGCCCGCTCGTCCGACGCCAACACCGTGGTCGACGCCGTGGTGGCCGCGACCAACCGCCCGTCGCAGCAGGTGGCAGACCTGCTCTACGGCCCACCCCCCGCTGACGACGCCGCGCTCGCCGAGCTCGCGCGCCGACTCGACATCCTGGAGAGCGAGGTCCACCGACCGTGACCGAACCAGCCGTCCCCCACCAGAGCGCCCCCGCGCCCGCCGAGCCGGCTCCGCAGCCGAGTGCCCAGCAGGCCCCGGCGGCACCTGCCCCGCCCACCGCGCCGTCGCAGGAGCTGCGCTCCGCCCTTGCGGCCGTCCGTACGGAGGTGGGCAAGGCCGTCGTCGGGCAGGACGCGGCGGTGACGAGCCTGCTCATCGCGCTGCTGTGCCAGGGCCACGTGCTACTGGAGGGTGTGCCGGGCGTCGCGAAGACGCTGCTGGTCCGCACCCTCGCGGCGGCCCTGAAGCTGGACACCCGGCGTATCCAGTTCACGCCGGACCTCATGCCGGGTGACGTGACGGGCTCGCTCGTCTACGACGCGCGCACCGCCGAGTTCTCGTTCCGCGAGGGCCCCGTGTTCACGAACCTGGTGCTCGCGGACGAGATCAACCGCACGCCGCCCAAGACCCAGGCGTCCCTGCTGGAGGCGATGGAGGAGCGGCAGGTGTCGGTGGACGGCACGCCGCGTCCGCTGCCCGACCCGTTCCTGGTGATCGCCACCCAGAACCCCGTCGAGTACGAGGGCACCTACTCGCTGCCCGAGGCCCAGCTCGACCGGTTCCTGCTCAAGCTCGTGCTGCCCCTGCCCGAACGTGAGCAGGAGGTGGAGGTCCTCGCCCGGCACGCGGCCGGCTTCGACCCGCGCGACCTCGCCGCCGCCGGCGTCACCCCGGTCGCCGACGCCGGGGTCCTGGAGCGGGCGCGGGCCGAGGTGGCTCGCGTCCAGGTGTCGCGTGAGGTGCTCGGCTACGCGGTCGACGTCTGCCGTGCCACGCGCTTCTCACCCTCGCTCTCGCTCGGTGTCTCACCGCGTGGTGCCACGGCGCTGCTGCGCACGGCGCGGGCGTGGGCCTGGCTGTCGGGCCGCTCGTTCGTGACCCCCGACGACATCAAGGCGCTCGCCCACCCGACCCTGCGGCACCGCGTGCAGCTGCGCGCGGAGGCCGAGCTCGAGGGTGTCACCGCCGAGGGCGTGCTGGACACGGTGCTGGCTTCCGTGCCCGTGCCGCGCTGAGGGGAGCGCGCATGGTCGTGACGTGGCGCGCCGCCGCCCTGATGGGGCTCGGCGTGGTTCCGGTGCTGCTCCTCCCGGCGAACGGGACGGTGCTCGTGTGGGCGACGGCGGTGGTCCTGGCCTGCGTCGTCGACGCGGTGCTCGCCGCCTCGCCGCGGCGGGTGGCGGTGCAGCGGCGGGTGCCCGGTTCGGTCCGGCTGCGGTCGGAGGCCACCAGCGAGCTGGTGGTCCGCAACGCCTCCGGACGGCGGCTGCGCGCGGTGGTCCGGGACGCGTGGGGTCCGTCGGCCGGCGCGGGCCAGGGGAGGGGGAGGACCGAGCGGGTACGCCCGGCGTCGGGCGGAGCGGGTCGCCACCATGTGGACCTGCCCGACGGCGAGGCCGCGCGCCTGCCCACCACTCTCGTGCCGACCCGCCGCGGCGACCGCACGGCCGGCGGGGTGACGATCCGCAGCCTCGGACCGCTCGGTCTGGCGGGCCGCCAGGTGACACTGCCCGTACCGGGCCGCCTGCGGGTGCTGCCGGAGTTCGCGAGCCGCAAGCACCTGCCGTCGCGCCTGGCTCGGCTGCGGGAGATGGACGGTCGCGCGGCGGTGCAGATCCGCGGCGAGGGCACCGAGTTCGACTCGCTGCGGGAGTACGTGGTGGGCGACGACGTCCGCTCGATCGACTGGCGCGCCACCGCCCGGCGCCGCGAGGTGGTGGTGCGCACGTGGCGTCCCGAGCGGGACCGGCGCGTGCTGATCGTGCTGGACACGGGGCGTACGTCCGCCGCCCGGGTGGGTGCCGCCGACTCCACCGGCGCACCCCGGCTGGACGCCAGCATCGAGGCGGCGCTGCTGCTCGCGGCGCTGGCCGGCCACGCGGGCGACCGCGTGGAGCTCGTGGCGTTCGACCGCACGGTGCGCTCCCGCGTGGTGGGCGCCGCCGGTCCCCGGCTCATGCCCGCGATGGCGGAGTCGCTGGCCACCGTCGAACCGGTGCTCCTGGAGACCGACTGGCCGGGCGTGGTGACGCAGGTGCGCACGCGCATGACGCAGCGTGCGCTGGTGGTGCTGCTGACGACCCTCGACCCGGCGGCGGTGGAGAACGGCCTGCTGCCGGTCGTCGACCAGCTCGCGCGCGACCACACGGTGGTCGTCGCCTCCGTCGCGGACGAGGAGGTGGCCGGGCTGCGCGCAGGCCGCGACACGGTCGCCGAGGTGTACGACGCCGCGGCCGCCGCGCGCGGGGACCTGGAGCGCACGGCGGTGACGACGATGCTGCGCCGCTACGGGGCCGACGTCGTCGAGGCGTTGCCGGACGACCTGGCCCCCCGTCTGGCGGACGAGTACCTGGCGCTCAAGGCGGCGGGACGGCTCTGAGGGCGGTGAGCGGCCAGGGCTTGCGCGTAGACCGCCACCAGGCGCTCGCTCTGCGCCGACTGGAGGAGCCCGGTCGAGAACGAGCGCGGGACCCGTGGGCCGTCCGGCGCCCGGACGGCCCGCGCGGCGGAGTCGAGGACCTGGGCCAGCGAGCTCGGCTCAGGCCCCTCGGCGCACCAGACCCACGGCGTGGCGTCGCCCCCCAGCTCGTCGGCGATCGCGCGGTCGCACACGACTACCGGGACGCCGAGAGCGAGGGCTTCGTAGACCGTCATGCCCTGCGTCTCGAACCCGCGGGACGTCTGCACCAGCAGGTCCGCCGACGCGATGGCGCGGAGCGCTTCGGTGTGGTCGACGACGCCGTGCAGCCGGACCCGGTCCGTCAGCCCGAGCGCCTGCACCTGACGCCGCGCGCGGTCGAACAGCGTGCCGGTCCCGTACAGGTCCGCCTCGATGTGCTGGTCCGTTGCCGCGATCGCCTCGATGAGCTCCAGCGGGCGCTTCTCCGCGCTGAACCGCCCGAGCCACACGAGCCTGATCCGGTCGTCCTTCCGCAGGAGGTCGTCCTCCGTGGAACCACGGCCGGTCGAGGCGGCGACGTCGTCGTCATGGACCCCCGTGGGGATCACCGCGGTGACGGGTACGCCCGCCTCCCGGAGCCGGGCGGCGAAGTGGCCGCTGGGCGCGACCACGGCGTCGGCGCCGGAGGCGAGCGCGTGCAGGTAGTCGTACCCGCCGCCGTGCCCGGACCGCCGGACGCGGTCGCCGGTCACGTGGCGCTGCCATGCGGCGACGGCGCGCAGGCCGAGCCCGGCGGCCGGTCCGGCGACCGCCCGGAACGAGGCGTCGACGTTGGTGTGCGTCGTGAGCACGAGCGGGAGCCGGTGCCGTGCCGCGTACCGCTTGCCGAGCCAGGCACCCCAGAAGTCGCCCTGCAGGTGCACGACGTCGACTGGTCCGCGGGCCTCGAGCGCGCGGTCCACCCTGGCGTCCGTCCCGCGCGAGGGCAGGACCGCGGAGTACTGGCCCTGCGCGACGGTCAGGGCGGGCAGGGCGATGACGCCGGGGTCCGCGCTGCCTGCCGGATCCTGCGGGGCGACGATCGTGACGGTGTGCCCGGCGCGTTCCAGGAAGGTGCGCTGGAGGAGGACCGACGCCTGGGCGCCCCCGAGCGTGCGGGGGTGCTGGTCCGTGAAGAAGCAGACGTGCAGGCCGTCCGTCACGGCCGGCTCGCCTGGAGAAGGGCCTCGACCGGGGTCGTGCGGGTGGTCGCGTCGGGGTGGTGCTTGGCCAGGGTGATGACACCGGCGACGGCAGCGGCGGTCGCGACGCCCATCACGAGCCAGAGGCCGAGCGGGGTGTGCGCACCCTCGCCGAGGAGCACCGCGCCGAGCAGCACCGCGACGATCGGGTCGACCACGGTCAGGGAGGCGACCACGACCGCGGGGGCACCCGCCGCGTAGGCCTGCTGGACCAGCCAGCCGCCGCCCACGGTGACACAGAGGATCACGGCGCCGGCGAGCAGCGTCCCGACGTCGAGCAGCTCGGCCTCGCCGGACGTCACGCTCAGCGAGACGGCTCGGACCAGGGCCGAGACGAGGCCGAAGGCGGTGGCCGCCGCGGTGGCGTAGGCGACGCAGCGCAGCCAGCCGCGGGCGGCCAGCCCGGCGAAGGTCAGCAGCACCACCAGGGCGGCGACCACCACGCAGGCCATCACGACCGCCGAGCCCTCGGGCGGGTGGCTCGTCACGGAGCCGGCGGAGACGATCACGAACGAGACGACGCCGACCACGGCGAGGGTGGCTCCGAGCACCACCCCGCGGGGCGGCCGGAGCCGCACGCGGGCGGCGGTGAGCAGCACGGCGATGGGGACGGCGAGCACGCCGACCGGCTGGACGACCCGGAGGGGCGCGAGCAGCAGGGCGATCGCGTGCAGCAGCACCGCGAGACCGCCCAGCGCCACGCCCGCCTGCCAGCGGCGCTGCTTGACGACGCTGAGCAGGCCGCTCATCGTCAGGTGTCCGTCCGCCTGCTTGTCCGACACCGCGTGGTGCTGCAGCGTGGCGCTGGCGGCGAAGAGCATGGCGTCGATGAGGGCCAGGCCTACGGCGACGCACGTGACGAGCGTGACGGTGTCGTTCACGCTCCGCTCCCGGTGCGGGTTTCCTGGTTCATGGCCGTTGAGCCTATGGGCTCGATACGGGCGTCCGGCTTCGCACTGGTGAACGTGAGGTGTCGATCCGGGCTCAACGCGGTCATGGGAAAACTATGGCGGACCCTCGCCGGGGACGATATCGGGTGAACCCCCGAGCCCACCCCCAGATAGCCCGACCCCGACGGGGGGTATACCCCCATCGTCGTCATACCCCGAGGTGCCGGAGCACCGCCAGGACGCGGCGGTGGTCCGCGGCGTCCTGGGGGAGGTCCAGCTTGGTGAAGATCGCCGCCACGTTCTTCTCGACGGCGCCGTAGGACAGGTGCAGCAGCTCCGCGATCGCCCCGTTGGACCTGCCTTGTGCCATGAGGCCGAGCACCTCCCGTTCCCTAGCCGAGAGGCGCTCCAGGTCGTCGTCCTGCCGGGCGGAGCCCATGAGCTGCGAGACGACCTCGGGGTCAAGCACCGTGGCGCCGCCGGCCACGCGTCCGAGGGCGTCGACGAAGTCGCGCACGTCGGCCACCCGGTCCTTGAGCAGGTAGCCGACACCGCGCGCGTCGCCGGCCAGCAGCCGGCTCGCGTAGCGGGTCTCGACGTACTGCGAGAACAGCAGCACCGGCAGGCCGGGGTGCCGGGCCCGCAGACCCAGCACCGCACGCAGGCCCTCGTCGGTAAAGCTCGGCGGCATGCGGATGTCCGCGACCACGACGTCGGGCAGCTCCTGCTCGCGTGCGAGCTGCGCGACCGCACGCTCCAGGGCCGCACCGTCCCCGACGGTGGTCACGGTGTGGCCGCGCCGGGTCAGGAGGGCGGCGAGCCCGTCCCGGAGGATCGCCGAGTCCTCCGCCAGCAGCACGCGCAGGCCGGGCGCGGGCGGGCCGGACACCGGCGGGTTCGGCCCGGTCATGCGCGGCCCGACGGGCTGCTGGTCGGCAGGATCACGGTCACTACCGTAGGTCCGCCGACGGGGCTGGACAGGTTGAACGTGCCGTCGACGGAGCGCACCCGCTCGGCGAGGCCCGCCAGTCCGGAGCGCAGGCCGGAACCGTCGGGCGGCACGACTCGCGCGCCGCCGCGGCCGTCGTCCCGCACGCGGATCCGCACGGACCCCTCCGTGTCGCCGAGCGGCTCGACCAGGACGTACACCCCGGTGGCGCGGGCGTGCTTCGCGGCGTTGGTCACGAGCTCGGCGACGCTGAAGTAGGCGATCGACTCCAGGGCAGGGGCCAGGCGGCCGTCCGCCTCGACGGCCGGGTCGACGTCGACGTTGACCGGCAGCGCCGAACGCGCCGCGAGCGTCTCGAGCGCGACGGTGAGTCCGCTGTCGAGCGCGGGCGGGTGGATGCCCCGCGCCAGCTCGCGCAGCTCGACGAGCGCCTCCTTGGTGGAGGAGTGCGCGGTGTCGACCAGCTCGGCGGCCTGGTCGACGTCGCCGCCCTCGGCCAGGTGCTCGCGTGCCTCGCCGAGCTGCATGGCGACGGCGACCAGGCGGGCCTGCGTGCCGTCGTGCAGGTCGCGCTCGATGCTGCGCAGGCGGGCGTCGGCGTCGTCGACCGCCCCGGTGCGGGACCGCTCGAGCTCGGCGACGCGCAGGCTCGCGCGGGTCGGGCTGAGCAGGCCACGCGTCAGGGCCCGGAAGAGCATCGTGAACATGCGGGTGATCCACGGCCAGCACAGGACGAAGAGGAGGCCGACCAGGGCGGCCAGCGCGATGCGCGGGGGCGTGTCGAGGAAGTACGACGAGCCGAACTGCGCGCCGCGGTGCAGCTCACCGTCGGAGCCGAGCTGCGGCGGGAGGAACCGGTACCAGAACCAGTAGGTCATGCCGCCCAGGCCGGTGGCGAGGAACGTGACGCTCGTGACGAACGACAGGATGGACAGGGGGAACGCGATGAACATGAAGAGCAGGGCGCGCCAGCCGGCGGCGTCGCCGAGCAGGGACCCGATGGTCCGCCAGAAGCCGCGCGGCCGGACGTACGGGGTGGGCGCCGCGACGTCGACGTCGAGCAGCTCGCGGGCCAGGCTGCGGTACGCGGCACCCCAGCCGCGCGCGCCGACGACCACGGCACCGGCCACGAACAGCCCGACCACGGTGACGGCGATGCTCGCGGTGAAGCTCACCGCGAAGATCGTGTACGTGAACGCGAACGGTGCGAGCAGGAGCACCAGCGCGAGGTAGCTCTGCTCGCGCCACGTGCGGCTCGCGAGGGGAGCTGTGAGGAAGTTCGGGCCCGGACGAGCGGCCCGCCGGGTCACGGAGCCGGCTCCGGGCCGGTCGACGGTCATGGTTGTCATGGTGCCAGGTTCGCCCCTGACGGGGGCCTCGCGACATGGTGCCCACCGCCCGGCTCGACGGGGGATGTCCCCCTCGGGAGGGTCGTGCCGGCCAGAGCGGTACGGGTTGCTCCGGGCGGGTGAACCTGCGCCGGAGCGCGCCGGGCACGGGCCGAAAGGCGGGGTTTGCTGGACCAGCCTGGCACACTGGAGGACATGAAGGTACGAGTTCTCGTCGTCGACGACGACACAGCACTGGCGGAGATGATCGGCATCGTCCTCAAGGGCGAGGGGATCGACGCCGTGTTCTGTGCCGACGGCGACTCCGCGCTGGGGATGTTCCGCACCCATCAGCCGGACCTCGTGCTGCTCGATCTGATGCTGCCCGGCAAGGACGGTGTGCAGGTCTGCCGCGAGATCCGGGCCGAGTCGGGTGTGCCGATCATCATGCTGACGGCCAAGTCCGACACGCTCGACGTGGTGGTGGGCCTGGAGTCCGGCGCCGACGACTACGTCTCGAAGCCGTTCAAGCCCAAGGAGCTCGTCGCCCGGATCAAGGCCCGCATGCGCCGCAGCGAGGACCCCGGACCGGAGCGCCTGGCGGTGGGCGACGTCGAGATCGACGTCACCGGCCACACGGTGATGCGCGACGGCGAGCGCATAGCGCTCACCCCCCTGGAGTTCGACCTGCTCGTGGCGCTGGCCCGCAAGCCGTGGCAGGTGTTCACGCGTGAGGTGCTGCTGGAGCGGGTCTGGGGCTACCGGCACAGCGCCGACACACGCCTGGTCAACGTCCACGTCCAGCGTCTGCGCTCCAAGATCGAACGTGACCCGGAGAACCCGGAGATCGTCCTGACGGTGCGCGGCGTCGGTTACAAGGCGGGCACGACACGCTGATGCCGCACGGCCTGGTCACGCGGCTGCGCCGGGCGGCGCACCGCGCCCGGGTGGTCACCGTCCGGTTCACCCGGCGCTCGGTCGCGCAGTGGCGCTCCTCCATGCAGCTCCGGGTGGTCACCACCGCGCTGGCCATCGGTCTCGCGGCGATCGTCGTGCTCGGGCTCTACCTGTCGACGTCGGTCCGGGACGGTATCTACGAGCAGCGGCTCGCCGCGATCGACCGGGAGGCCGCTGGACTGACCGACCAGGTGGCGAAGAACTTCTCGGACACGGCGACGACGTCGGACGGCGACCTGCAGATCCTCCTGAGGGACTCCATCGCGACGCTCGCCGCCACGGGCGGCTCCACGGCGGAGGCGTACTTCCTGCTGCACGAGCTGGGCACCACCGTCCGGGTGAGCGACATCGTCACGCGGCCCGATCTGACCGACGTGGTCATCAGCGACGAGGTGCGCAAGGCGAACCTCGCCTCCGGCGACGACCAGGTGCTGCAGGCGGTGGGCATCCCGTCGCGGGACGCCGACGGCATGGTCCGCCCGGGCGTCATCGTTGGCTCGACGGTCCAGGCCGCTCCTGGCGCCAGGTACGAGATCTACTACCTCTACTCCCTGGAGCCGGAGCAGGAGACGCTGTCGTTCGTGCACCGCGTGCTGCTGGCGGGCGGGTTCGGGATGCTGGCGCTGCTCGGCGTCGTCACCTGGACGATGGCCCGGCAGACGGTCACCCCGGTGACCCGCGCCGCGACCGTGGCGGAGCGCCTCGCCGAGGGGCACCTCTCCGAACGGATGCCGGGCGCGCGCGGCACCGACGAGATGGCGAGCCTCGCGCGCTCGTTCAACGAGATGGCCGAGAGCCTCCAGGACCAGATCCGCCGCATGGAGGAGCTCTCCGCCATGCAGCGCCGGTTCGTCTCCGACGTGTCGCACGAGCTGCGCACCCCGCTGACGACCATCCGGATGGCGAGCGAGATCATCCACGAGTCCAGGCACCAGATGGACGAGGACGCCGCCCGCTCCGCCGAACTGCTCCTCGGCCAGATCGACCGGTTCGAGTCACTGCTGGCCGACCTGCTGGAGATCAGCCGGTTCGACGCGGGCGCGGCGGTCCTCGACGCTGAGCGGCGCGACCTGCGCGACGTGGTCATGTCGGTCGTGGAGCAGGCCGCCCCGCTCGCGAAGACCAAGGACGTGCAGGTCTCGGTACGGCTGCCCGACTCCTCCGCCGCGGCCGACTTCGACCCCCGCCGGATCGAGCGCATCCTGCGCAACCTCGTCGTCAACGCGATCGAGCACGCCGAGGAGCGGCCGGTCGAGGTGACCGTCGCCGAGGACGACCGCGCGGTCGCCGTCGTGGTGCGCGACTACGGCGTCGGCATGACCAAGCAGGAGGTCGAGCACGTCTTCGACCGCTTCTGGCGGGCCGACCCGGCGCGCGCCCGCACCACCGGCGGCTCCGGCCTCGGGCTGGCGATAGCGCTCGAGGACGCGCACCTGCACGCCGGGCGTCTCGACGCGTGGGGCCGCCCGGGACAGGGTGCGAGCTTCCGGCTGACGCTGCCCCGCAGCGCCGGTGTGCAGATCGGTGAGCCGCCGGTGACCATGGCGCCCGCCTCGCACGAGCCAGGGCTCCGGACCGGCCAGATCCCCGTGGTCAACCCGGCCGCCGGCCCCACGCCGACGGCGATCCCGGACCTGTCCGACCCCGGGGACGACGGCGCCGAACGGCTCGCCACCCCGGAACGACCCACAGGCAACGACGTGGAGGTGCACTGATGCGGAGGACGACCAGCGTGGCAGTGGCCGCCGTCGCCACGCTTTCCTGTGTCCTCGGGCTCGGGGCCTGCGCCCAGATCCCGACGTCCGGCCCCGTGCGGGTGGGCACCGCCGACCAGGACCCGCAGGCCGACCTGGCACTGCTCCCGCAGGGCCCCACGCCCGGCGCCGAGCCGAACCTGATAGTGGAGGGCTTCCTCCGCGCGGCCGTCGCCGCACCGACGTCGCCGAAGGAGTACCAGACCGCCCGGGAGTTCCTCACCGAGGACGCCGCGGAGACCTGGGACCCCTATGCGTCGGTGCGCGTGGTCCGCGAGCCGCCCATGCCGGAGCCGTTCGAGGCCGGCACCGACATCGAGGGCACCGAGACCCTGGAGGTCGGGGTGCGCGCGACCACCATCGCGACCCTCGACACCGCCGGCGCGTACACCGAGGCGGCCGACCCCCGGAAGGTGGGCTACCAGTTCACCCTCACCAAGGTCGGCGAGGAGTGGCGCATCTCGGTGCTCGACAACGGCGTGCTCGTGCCGGCCAACCTGTTCGCCACCCAGTTCCGGGCGACCCGGCTGTACTTCTCCGCCGAGGGCGAGGACACCAACAGCCTCGTCCCGGACCTGCGCTGGTTCCCCCGGAACTCCTGGCGGCTGGACGCGGTCGAGGAGCTCCTCGCCGGCCCGCCCGAGTGGCTGCAGGGAGCCACCCGGTCCCTGTTTCCCGAGGGCACCCAGCTCGCGTCGCCGACGATCCAGGAGGCGGACGGCGACGAGCCGGTCGCCGTCCGCCTCAGCGAGGAGATCAGCAGCGCCACCGCCGCCCAGCGCTCGACGATCGCCGCGCAGATCTCGGCGACCTTCTCCGAAGGAGCCGGCCGCACGGTGCCCGTCGACCTGTTCAGCGGCACGAGCCGCCTCGCCGTCGACGCGGTCGACGTCAAGCTGCCCGCCACGATCGTCCAGGCCATGTTCCTGAAGGACGACCAGCTCTACCGCATCGAGGAGGACGGCCGGCCCGTCGAGCACGACCTGCCCGTCGACCTGTCGACGATCGACCCGACGGCGCTCGCGGTGAGCCCTGCGACCACACCGATAGTGGTGCGGGACGGCACCGACCGGATAGTGAACGTCTCGGCCGACGGCGAGGACCGTCCCGCCATCGAGGGGCCGGACCTCGCCGCCCCTTCGGTCGACAAGTTCGGCAACACCTGGACCAGCGGCGGGACGAACGACCTGCGGGTGCTGCCTGTGTCCGGCACGGAGGTCACCGTGCCGGCCGAGTGGCTGGGCGGTCGCAAGGTGCTGAGCGTGTCCGTGTCGCCGGAGGGCTCCCGCATAGCGATCGTGAGCCATGCGCCGTCGGGCACCCAGGTGCAGGTGGCCGGGATCGTGCGGAACGACGACGACGTGCCGGTCGGCCTCGCGCCGCCGCTCACGGTCGCGGGGCCGGTGGACGGCGTCGAGGAGGCCCGCTGGTCGGGGCTCACCACGCTGTCGCTCCTGACGCGGGACGGTGACGGCGTGTCCGCCGTCTGGACTGCCGGGGTCGGCGGCCAGCCGGGTGCCGGGGGCCAGTCGCGGCAGCTCCCGGGCCTGACGGACGTGCGGCAGCTCGCGGCCGGGGTGACGGACCAGGGACTGCTGGTCGTCACCGAGGACGGGGACCTCGAGCACGAGGAGACCGGCGTGTGGCAGCCGCTGGTCGAGGACGTGGACCTGGTGGCGTACCCGGGCTGACCCGCCCTTCCGCGAAGTAGAGCGCCTGTCCGAGTTTCCCTGGCGACACCCC
>NZ_JBHXBG010000105.1:0-20199 GCF_042726755.1 Promicromonospora sp. NPDC060271
ACCCCTGTGGGTTGTCCCGCTCCAGCTCTACGTCGCCAGGGTTCTACTTCGCCGGCGTTGCGCCGGCCGCTTCCGCGTCCAGGAGCCACAGGGTGCGTGCCCGACCGACGGCGCCCGCCGCCGGCACCTCGGTCACCGGGCCGTCGGCCAGTGCGGCGGCCACCTGCTCCGCCTTCTCGGACCCCGCCGCGACGATCCACACCTCGCGGGCGGACCGGATCGCGTCGAACGTGAGCGAGACGCGCTCCGGTGGCGGCTTGGGCGAGGCGTGCACGCCCGTCGTCGTCCCCTGCGCGGCCAGGACCTCGTGGCCGGGGAACAGGGAGGCGACGTGCCCGTCGGGGCCCATGCCGAGCAGCAGGACGTCGAACGCGGGGACCGGGACGGTCCCTTCGCTCTGCTCCGGAAGCCCGCCCGCGTGCTCGCGGAGGAGCTCCGCGTACGCCGCAGCGCCCTCCTCCGGCGTCGCCACCGACGTCGGCCCTGGCATGGGGTGGACGTTGGCGGCAGGCAGCCCGTGCTCGGCGACCAGGTCGTCGACCAGGGCCTGACGCGCCTGGGTCTCGTTGCGGTCCGGGTCGCCGTCCGGCAGGAACCGCTCGTCGCCCCACCAGAGGTGGACGCCCGACCAGTCGACGGCCGGCACGAGCGGGCTCGCGGCCACCGCCGCGAGCGTCGCGATGCCCACCGAACCACCCGTGAGCACGACGTGCACGGGGGAGCGGACCGACTGCACGTCGAGCACCCGCGTGAGCAGCCGAGCGGCCGCGGCCTGGGCGAGCACCTCCTTGTCGGGGTGCACGACGACGAGCCGCACCCCCGCCGTCTGCCCGGACGTCGACACGGAGGTCGACGCGGGCGTCGATGCCGACATCAGGCCGCCGTCCGCGTCGTGACCTGCTTGAGGCCGCGGATGAGGGTCTCCTCGAAGATCTCGTCCGGGTCGAGCCGGCGCAGCTCCTCGATCAGGGCCTCGTTCAGCGCCCGGATCGGCAGCGCGATCCGCCGTGCGGGCTTGCCCGGCTGCGTGATCGTGACGGTGCGGCCGTCGGGCCGGTCCAGCACGATCGGCCCGCTCTTGCGCTCGAGCGTCACGCGCGTGATCGCGTCGTCGCTGCTGGTGCGCACCACCTCGGCCGGGCAGTTCAGCCGGGTCCCGAGCCAGGCGGCGAGCAGGTCGAGCGACGTGTGCCGCTTCTGCCCCTCGACCGACACGGAGAGCACGGGCTCGAACGGCGGCTGCTCCACGGCGGCCGCGATGAGCGCCCGCCACAGCGTGACCCGCGCCCAGGCGAGGTCGGTGTCACCGGGCGCGTACGCCCCGGAGAGCGACTCGAGCAGGTCCGCCGGACGCTCCGCCGTGGTGCTGTCGATGATCCGGCGGGCCGCCATGGCGCCCACCGGGTCCTGCGACGGCACCGCGGGCGCCTCACGGGGCCACCAGGCCACGATCGGCGCATCGGGCAGCAGCAGCGGCATCACGAGGGTGTCGGTCCGCTCCAGGAGCGGGCCGAAGGCGTGCAGGACCACCACCTCGGAGGCACCCGCGTCACCGCCCACCCGGATCTGGGCGTCGAGCCGGGCGTCGGACCCGGGCTTCGACGGGGCGACGACGATGACCCGGCACGGGTGCTCCCGGCTCGCGTCGTTCGCGGCCTCCACCGACTCCTCGACGTCCTGCTCGTCGGCCAGCACCACGAGGGTGAGCACGCGGCCGAGGGCCACCGCACCGCCCTCGTCGCGCAGGCGGACCAGACGCTTGTTGATCAGGTTGGTCGTGGTATCCGGCATGTCGATGATCACTGGACGTCCTCACCTCTCGTTGCGGCGTCAGTGCGGGCAACAGTCACGGTCGCCTCCAGGTCCTGCCGTCGCGCTCCATCATGGCGTCGGCCGACGCCGGGCCCCAGGTGCCCGACGCGTACGGCTCGGGCTGGCCCTTGCGCGCCCAGTACGACGTGATCGGGTCGAGGATCTGCCAGGACAGCTCGACCTCCTCGCGCGTCGGGAAGAGCGGCGGGTCGCCCAGCAGCACGTCCAGGATGAGGCGCTCGTAGGCCTCGGGCGAGGACTCGGTGAACGAGTGCCCGTACCCGAAGTCCATGGTCACGTCGCGTACCTGCATCGCAGTGCCCGGCACCTTGGCGCCGAACCGCATGGTGACGCCCTCGTCGGGCTGCACGCGGATGACCAGGGCGTTGTTGCCGAGCTCCGACGTCAGGGACGTCTCGAACGGCAGGTGCGGGGCCTTCTTGAACACCACGGCCACCTCGGTGACGCGGCGGCCCAGGCGCTTGCCGTGCCGCAGGTAGAACGGGACGCCCGCCCAGCGGCGGTTGTCGACGTCCACCCGGATCGCGGCGAAGGTCTCCGTGGTGGAGTCCTTCGCGATGCCGTCCTCCTCGAGGAAGCCCGGCACCTCCTCGCCACCCTGCCAGCCGGCCTCGTACTGGCCGCGCGCGGTGTGCTTGCCGAGGTCACGCGGCAGCCGCACGGAGGACAGCACCTTGATCTTCTCGGCCCGCAGCTCGGCGGCGTCGAAGTTGACGGGCTCCTCCATGGCCACCAGCGCCAGGAGCTGGATCAGGTGGTTCTGGATGACGTCGCGCGCGGCGCCGATCCCGTCGTAGTACCCCGCACGGCCACCGATGCCGATGTCCTCGGCCATGGTGATCTGCACGTGGTCCACGTAGTTCGAGTTCCAGATGGGCTCGAACATCGTGTTCGCGAATCGCAGCGCCAGCAGGTTCTGGACGGTCTCCTTGCCCAGGTAGTGGTCGATGCGGAACACCGACTCCGGGTCGAAGACCTTCGAGACCACGGCGTCGAGCTCACGCGCGCTCGCCAGGTCGTGCCCGAACGGCTTCTCGATCACGACGCGGCGCCACGCGTTCACGCCGTCGCCGTCCGCGTCCTGGTCGGGGTGCGAGAGCCCGTGCTTCGAGAGCTGCTCGCACACCACGGGGAACGCCGACGGCGGCACCGACAGGTAGAACGCGTGGTTGCCGCCCGTGCCGCGCTCCTTGTCGAGCGTCTCGACGGTCTCCCGCAGCCGCTCGAATGCCTCGTCGTCGTCGAAGGAACCCTGCACGAACCGGATGCCCTCGGCGAGCTGGCGCCACGTCGCCTCCCGGAACGGGGTGCGGGCGTGCTCCTTCACGGCGTCGTGCACCACCTGTGCGAAGTCCTGGTCCTCCCACTCGCGCCGGGCGAAGCCCGTCAGCGCGAAGCCAGGCGGCAGGAGGCCACGGTTGGCGAGGTCGTAGACGGCGGGCATGAGCTTCTTGCGCGCCAGGTCGCCCGTCACGCCGAAGATCACCAGGCCGCTCGGCCCCGCGATGCGCGGCAGCCGCAGGTCGAGGGGGTCACGCAGGGGGTTGACGCCCTGCGCGATCTTTGCCGGCCTCACCGGTCGCCGGCCCCTGCACCGGCGAGCCCGGTCTTGGTGGTCGTCAGGAGCTCGTCCCAGCTCACCTCGAACTTCGTCACGCCCTCGTCCTCCAGCTGTGCGGTTACCTCGTCGACGGAGATGCCCTGCGCCTCGACCGCCGCGATGACCGCGGCGGCCTGCTCGCCCGAACCGGTGACGGTGTCGGCGAGCACGATGCCGTGGTCGGCGAACGCGTCCAGCGTCTTCTCGGGCATGGTGTTGACCACGCCCGCCACGACGAGCTCGTCCACGTACATCGTGTCGCGGTAGCTCGGGTCCTTCACGCCGGTCGACGCCCACAGCGGACGCTGCGGCTGAGCGCCTGCCGCCCGCAGGGCCGCCCAGCGCCCCGTGCTGTCGGCCGAGAAGACGTCCTCGTAGGCCGCGAAGGCCAGGCGGGCGTTCGCGACGGCGGCCTGGCCGCGCAGCGCGAGCGCCTCCTGCGTGCCGATCGCGTTCAGGCGCTTGTCGATCTCGGCGTCCACGCGGGACACGAAGAACGACGCCACCGAACCGATGACGGACAGGTCGTGGCCCGCCTCCTTGGCCTGCTCGAGACCGGCCAGGAACGCGTCCATCACCGCCCGGTACCGTTCGATCGAGAAGATCAGCGTCACGTTCACGCTGATCCCCTTGGCCAGCGTGGACGTGATCGCGGGCAGACCCTCGACGGTGGCCGGGATCTTGATCATCACGTTCGGCCGGTCGACGGTCTCCCACAGGCGGACGGCGGTCGCCTCGGTCGCCGCCGTGTCGCGGGCCAGCCGCGGGTCCACCTCGATGGACACGCGGCCGTCCACGGCACCGGTGGCGTCGTAGACCGGACGCAGCAGGTCTGCGGCGTCGCGGACGTCGTCGGTGGTGATGCGCTCGACCGCCGCCTCGACGTCGCCGTTGTTCGGCGGCCCGGCCAGCTCGGCCAGGATGCCGTCGTACGCGTCGCCCTGCGCGAGGGCGGCCGCGAAGATCGTCGGGTTGGTCGTGACCCCGACGACGTTCTTGGTGCTGATCAGCTCGGCGAGGTTGCCGGTCCGCAGGCGCTCACGGGACAGGTCGTCCAGCCAGATCGCGACACCCGCCTCGGACAGCCGCTGGGTGGGACTGACGTTGTCGCCTGTGCTGTCTGTCGTGCTGTCGGTCATCATGCCCTCCTCTTATGTCCGTGTGATTCGAGTCGGTGTGATCGCGGGGCTCAGGAGGCCGCGGCGATCGACTCCTTGGCGGCCAGGGCGACGGCCTCCGCCGTGATGCCGTACTCGGCGTAGAGCTTCTTGTAGTCGGCCGAGGCGCCGTAGTGCTCGAGCGAGACGATGCGGCCGGCGTCGCCGACCACCTCGCGCCAGCCCTGCGCCACGCCCGCCTCGACGGAGACACGAGCCTTCACACCGGACGGGATGACCGACTCGCGGTAGGCCTCGTCCTGCTTGTCGAACCACTCGCGCGAGGGCATGGAGACCACGCGGGCCTGCACGCCGTCGGCGGCGAGGATCGCGCGTGCCTCGACGGCGAGCTGCACCTCCGAGCCGGTGCCCACGAGGACCACGTCGGGCGTGCCGTCGGTGTCCAGGAGGGTGTAGCCGCCCTTGAGGGTGCCCTCGGCCGAGGCGAAGCCCTCGGTGCCGCGCGGGTAGGTGGGCACGTTCTGGCGGGTCAGCACGATGCCTGCCGGGTTGTCCCGGTTCTCGAGGATGCCGCGCCAGGCCCAGGCGGTCTCGTTCGCGTCAGCGGGGCGGACGACGTCGAGGTTCGGGATGGCCCGCAGTGCCGCGAGGTGCTCGACCGGCTGGTGGGTCGGG
Source organism: Promicromonospora sp. NPDC060271 (assembly GCF_042726755.1). NCBI lineage: Bacteria > Bacillati > Actinomycetota > Actinomycetes > Micrococcales > Promicromonosporaceae > Promicromonospora > Promicromonospora sp. NPDC060271. Next base: position 5,227 of record NZ_JBHXBG010000105.1, read on the forward strand.
CCGTCCTCGCCGAGGCCGATCGAGTCGTGCGTCCAGACGAACGTTGTGGGGATGCCCATCAGCGCCGCCAGGCGGACCGAGGCACGCATGTAGTCGGCGAACTGCAGGAACGTCCCGCCGTAGGGGCGGGTCAGGCCGTGCAGCACGATGCCGTTGAGGATCGAGCCCATGCCGTGCTCGCGGATGCCGAAGTGCAGCGTGCGGCCGTACGGGTCGCCGGGGAACTTCTTGGTCGCGTGCTCGGCGGGCACGAAGGACGGCACGCCGTCCATCGTCGTGTTGTTGGAGCCGGCCAGGTCGGCGGAACCGCCCCACAGCTCGGGCAGCACGTCCGCGAGGGCGGAGAGCACCTTGCCCGACGCCGCACGGGTCGCGACACCCTTCTCGCTCGCCTCGAACTGGGGCAGCGAGGCGGTCCAGCCCTCGGGCAGCTCGTGGGCGCGCAGGCGCGCCAGCAGGGCGGCCTGCTCCGGGTTGGCCCCCTTCCAGGCGGCGAAGGCGGACTCCCATGCCTCGCGCTGGGCGGCCTGGCGCTGCGCGACCGAGCGCGTGTAGGCGAGGACCTCGGAGTCGATCGCGAACGACGCCTCGGGGTCGAGGCCCAGCGCGGACTTGAGGCCCTTGATCTCGTCGGCGCCCATCGCGGAGCCGTGGATCCCACCGGTGTTCTGCTTGGTGGGCGCCGGCCAGCCGATGATCGTGCGCAGCGCGATGATCGAGGGCTTGCCGGTCTCCGCCTTGGCGGCGTCGAGCGCGGCGGCCAGCGCGTCGGTGTCCTCCGCGTAGCCCTCGCCGCCCGAGGTCCAGTCCACGCGCTGGGTGTGCCAGCCGTAGGCCTCGTAGCGCTTCAGGACGTCCTCGGTGAACGCGATGTTCGTGTCGTCCTCGATCGAGATCTTGTTGTCGTCCCAGATCAGGATCAGGTTGCCGAGCTGCTGGTGGCCCGCGAGCGACGAGGCCTCCGCGGTCACGCCCTCCTGCAGGTCGCCGTCGGACGCGATGACGTACACGTGGTGGTCGAACGGCGACTCGCCGGGGGCGGCGGCGGGGTCGAGCAGGCCGCGCTCGCGGCGGGCGGCCATCGCCATGCCGACGGCGGACGCGAGGCCCTGGCCCAGCGGACCGGTCGTGATCTCGACGCCCGCGGTGTGGCCGTACTCCGGGTGGCCGGGAGTCTTGGAGCCCCAGGTGCGCAGAGCGGCGATGTCGTCCATCTCGAGGCCGTAGCCGGCGAGGAAGAGCTGGAGGTAGATCGTCAGTGACGAGTGGCCGGCGCTCAGCACGAACCGGTCGCGGCCCAGCCAGTCGGGGTCGGACGGGTCGTGGCGCATGGCCTTCTGGAAGAGGAGGTAGGCGGCCGGTGCGAGCGAGATCGCGGTTCCGGGATGTCCGTTGCCCACCTTCTCGACGGCGTCCGCAGCCAGTGCCTTGATGGCCTTGACCGCTCGCTCGTCGAGCTCCGACCACTCCAAGGGCTTCAGCACGGGGTCGAAAGCGTTCACGAGTCCTCTTTCTCTCCGCCGCCGACCCTGGCCCTGCCCGGAGAACGGACGGGCCGGAGAGCCGCGCAGCGTGCGTGCGGCGGCGGCGGGATGCCGGCCGCCCTTCGTTCGATTGCGAAATCAACCCTATACGCGCACCCCAGCACCCGCGCAGGCCTGTCCACAGTGGGGATGGTCACCGCTCCCGGACAAATCTCACACGGCCCCGCGGGAATGCGGTGCGCGGCCACGTCAGGCCGCGACGTACGATGGGCGGGCACCCGTGAGGCGACGCTGCCGGCAGCACTGCTACCAGCACCGCCACCAGGTGCGTCATCGATCTCCAGACTCCGAACGGAACTGCGACGCGCGTGAGAACGAGCCACACGACGACCGGCCAGACCGCGCGTCCCCAGACCCCCGGCACCGAGCAGCTCGCCGCCGACGTCGGGCCGCGTCCCGGAGGATGGTTCCTGAGCCGGGCCGGCGCGTACGTCGCGCTGACCAAGCCGCGCGTCATCGAGCTGCTGCTCGTGACGACGGTGCCCACCATGATCCTGGCGAACGACGGCATGCCGAGCTTCTGGCTGATCCTCACCACCCTCATCGGCGGTGCCGGGGCCGCCGGGAGCGCCAACGCGTTCAACATGTGGTGGGACCGGGACATCGACCAGGTCATGAACCGGACCAAGAAGCGTCCGATGGCCACGGGGGAGATCACGCCGCGTGCGGGCCTGGTGTTCGCCTCGATCCTCGGCCTGCTGTCGCTGGCGTGGTTCGCGCTGGTCATCAACTGGGCGGCGATGTGGCTCACGCTGGCCGCTATCGCCATCTACGTCGTCGGCTACACGATGATCCTCAAGCGCCGTACCCCGCAGAACATCGTGTGGGGCGGCATCGCGGGCTGCATGCCGGTGTTCATCGGCTGGGCGTCGGTGACGGGCGAGCTGAGCTGGGCGGCGCTGGCGCTGTTCGGCGTCATCTTCTTCTGGACGCCCCCGCACTACTGGCCGCTGTCGATCAAGTTCAAGAAGGACTACGCGAACGCGAACGTCCCGATGCTGCCGGTCGTCAGCGACGACAAGCGCGTGGCCGCCGAGATGGTGGGCTACACGCTCGCGATGATCGCCTGCTCGCTCCTGCTGACGCCGCTCGCGGGCATGTCGTGGGTGTACACCGCCGTGGCCGCGGGGCTCGGCGCGTGGTTCCTCTGGTCGACCATCGCGATGCTGCGCAGGGCGCAGGGCAGGGCGAGCGGCAAGCTGGGCGCCATGAAGGTGTTCCACGCGTCGATCACGTACCTGTCGCTGCTCTTCGTGGCCGTGGCGGTGGACGTCTTCCTGCCGTTCTGACGCGCTTTGTCCGCTGCAGTGTCAAGGCGGTCTTCTGTTCATATTGTTCGCACCCATGTAGTGGTTCATGATTCGGCCCGTGTCGGTGTCCGCGCCTAGGCTGAGGGTGTGACCGAGACCCCAGCCGACCGAACCACCGCCCTTGCCGATCAGCCTGCCGATCAGCCCGTCGATCAGCCTGCTGAGCAGTCCGCCCACCAGTCCGGGAGCTACTCCGCGGGCCTGCCGACGGCGTCCTCCGCCGTCCCGGAGGCTGACCTGGCTCCCCGCCGGGCGGCCCGCGAGAAGTCCCGCGTGGCCCCGGACTACGCGCGTGCCTGGCTCCTGCTGTCCGCGATGCGGACCGAGCTCTTCGACAAGGCGCAGCTCTCCCGGGCGGACCAGGTGATCCTCGACTGCGAGGACGCCATCGACGACTCGCTCAAGGACGAGGCGCGCGAGAACGTCATCCGGTGGATCAAGAACGGTGGCAGCGCCTGGGTCCGGATCAACGACCGTCAGGCGACGTCGTGGGCCGACGACGTCGCGCACCTGCGCGGGCTCAAGGGGCTCAACGGCGTCATGCTCGCCAAGACCGAGAGCGCCGACGACGTCATCGACACCGCGCAGCGCCTCGGCGGCGACGTGCCGGTCATCCCGCTCGTCGAGTCGGCGCTCGGCATCGAGGAGGCGGTCAACATCGCCAGGGCCCGTGGCGCGTTCCGGCTCGCGTTCGGCTCCGGCGACTACCGCCGCGACACCGGCACCGCCAACGAGCCCATGGCCATGGCGTACCCGCGCACGCGCCTGGTGGTCGCAAGCCGTATCGGCGGCCTGCCCGGCCCCATCGACGGCCCGACGGTCGGCTCGTCGCACGCGCTGCTCCGCGAGCAGTCCGCCGACGCCGTCATCCTCGGCATGACCGGCAAGCTCTGCCTGGACTTCGAGCAGCCAGCGGTCATCAACGAGTCCTTCGCGCCGACGTCGTCGGACGTGGCCTGGGCCGTCGACTTCTTCGCCGAGTTCGAGGCCGCTGGCTCCGTCATCCGCGACGGCAGCGACAAGCCGCGCCTCGCCCGCGCACAGGTGATCCGCTCGCGTGCCGAGCTGTTCGGTATCAATCCCGCCTGACGCGGGAGCGACCTCGAACGGCGGTCACCCGGCGTGGCCTGCCCGAACGGCAGGCCACGCTCGGCATGATGGGGCGGTGTCAACCGTCCAGGCCGACCCGCAGACCTTCCGTGAGCCCGCATCGGGTCCGGACGTCAGCGCCCGGCTCGACCGCGCCCTGCAGGACTACCTCGCGCACCTGAGCGTGGAGCGCGGCCTGTCGACCAACACGGTCGCCGCCTACCGCCGCGACCTCGTGCGCTACCTGGCGTTCCTCGCGGTTACCGGCCGGCCCGGCCTCGGCGACGTCACGGAGGCCGACGTCTCAGGCTTCGTCGAGGCGGTGCGCCAGGGGACCGACGGCGGACGCCCGCTGTCGGCGTCGTCCACCGCGCGTGCCCTGGCCGCCGTGCGGGGCTGGCACCGGTTCGCGCAGGCCGAGGGCATCGCGGTGGCCGACCCGTCCGCCGAGGTGCGCGCACCCACCCAGCTGCGCCGCCTGCCGCACGCGCTGTCCGTCGACGACGTCGCCGCCCTGCTCGACGCCGCGGGGGCGGGCGAGGGCCCCCTGCCCCTGCGCGACCGGGCGCTGCTCGAGCTGCTGTACGCGACGGGCGCCCGGATCTCCGAGATCGTGGGGCTCGACGTCGACGGCGTCGGCGACGCCACCGCCGTCCGGCTGCTCGGCAAGGGCGCGAAGGAGCGCGTGGTGCCCGTCGGCTCGTTCGCGCGGGACGCGCTCGAGGGCTACCTGGTCCGGTCGCGCCCCGCGCTGGCCGCGGCCGGCCGGGGCACGCCCGCCCTGTTCCTCAACACGCGCGGCGCGCGGATGTCACGGCAGACCGCATGGGCCGCGCTGCAGGCCGCCGCGGCGCGCGCGGGCCTGACGGAACACGTGTCGCCGCACACGCTGCGGCACTCGTTCGCCACCCACCTCCTCGCGGGCGGAGCGGACGTGCGGGTGGTCCAGGAGCTGCTCGGCCACGCGTCGGTCACGACGACGCAGATCTACACGATGGTCACCCCCGACGCGCTGCGCGAGGTCTACGCGGCGGCGCACCCCCGGGCCCGGTGAGCAGTGCCCAATAGTGGTGCCCGGTAGTGGTGCCCGGTAGCGGGTGCCCGGCAGCAGCCGCCCGGTCGTCGCAACCGGCAGCGGAAGGACGCCACGCCGGGCCTTTCACGGGAGCGGCGCCCACACTCTGGTATAGCGTGGCGGGCGTGAGCGAGGCACCCAGCCAGGAGGGAGCGAACACGATGACCGACATGCTTCTCGGCAAGGAGGTCGTCGGCGCACCCACGGACTCGGACGTCGTGCGCGACGTCGTCGGACGCGTCATGCCGGAGCTCCCGGAGCCGGCGCCGCTGACGAGCCACGGTCCGGCGCGCATCATCGCGATGTGCAACCAGAAGGGCGGGGTCGGCAAGACGACCACCACCATCAACCTCGGCGCGAGTCTCGCGGAGTACGGCCGCAAGGTGCTCCTGGTGGACTTCGACCCGCAGGGGGCCGCGTCGGTCGGCATCGGCGTCAACCCGCACGAGCTCGACCTGACCGTCTACAACCTGCTCATGGAGCGGGACGTGGACATCAACGACGTGATCATCCCGTCGGGCATCGAGAACCTCGACGTGCTGCCCGCGAACATCGACCTGTCCGCCGCCGAGGTGCAGCTCGTGGGTGAGGTCGCCCGTGAGTCCGTGCTGTCCCGCGCGCTGCGTCCGGTGCTCGACGACTACGACGTCATCCTCATCGACTGCCAGCCGAGCCTCGGCCTGCTCACCGTGAACGCGCTGACCGCCGCGCACGGCGTGCTGATCCCGCTGGAGTGCGAGTTCTTCGCGCTGCGCGGCGTCGCGCTGCTGGTGGAGACCATCGAGAAGGTGCGGGACCGGCTCAACCCCGCCCTGGAGATCGACGGTATCCTCCCCACCATGTACGACTCGCGCACCCTGCACTCCCGCGAGGTGGTGGCGCGCGTGTACGAGGCCTTCGGCGACACGCTGCTGCACTCGATCATCGGTCGCACCGTGAAGTTCCCCGACGCCACGGTCGCCGCCGAGCCGATCACCGACTACGCACCGGGCCACCCGGGCGCTGCCGCGTACCGTCAGCTCGCCAGGGAGCTCGTGGTCCGTGGCGATGCTGCCTGAGGCGGCGGTGGACCGGTCCGACGTCCTGGAGTCCGACGTCCTGGAGTCCGACGGCATAGAGGCGGAGGCTGACGTCGCCGTCGGGCCGGACGTCGTCGCAGAACCGGACGTCGACCAGGCTCCCGTCGACGAGCGCCGTGGCTCCCGGACCTTCCAGGTCCGGCTGCACAACTTCGAGGGTCCGTTCGACCTGCTGCTCTCGCTGATCGCGAAGCACAAGATGGACGTCACCGAGGTGGCGCTCGCCGTCGTGACCGACGAGTTCGTCGCGCACATCCGCGAGGCGGAGCGGGCGTCCCGCGAGGCCGCCGCGCGCGGCGAGGAGCACGCGTCCTGGGACCTCGGCGTGGCCAGCGAGTTCCTCGTGATCGCGGCGACCCTGCTCGACCTCAAGGCCGCCCGGCTGCTGCCTGGCGTCGTCGACGAGGACGCGGAGGACCTCGAGCTCCTCGAGGCCCGCGACCTGCTGTTCGCCAGGCTCCTGCAGTACCGGGCGTACAAGGAGGTCTCGAAGGTCATCGCGGAGCAGATGGCGTCGGCGGGCCGCCGCGTGCCGCGCCTGACGCCGCTCGAGCCGCACCTCGCGGCGATCCTGCCGGACCTGGTCTGGGACACGACGGGGGAGCAGCTCGCCGAGCTGGCCGCCCGGGTGCTCGCCCCGAAGCCGCCGCCCGTGGTGGGCCTGGCCCACCTGCACGGCTCCGCGGTGAGCGTGCGCGAGGAGGCGGGCGTCATCGTCAAGCGCCTGCGCACCGAGCACTCGCTGACCTTCCGGTCGCTGACGGCGGGTACGGAACGCCTCGTGACGGTCGCCCGGTTCCTGGCGCTGCTGGAGCTGTTCCGCGACTCCCTGGTCGCGTTCGAGCAGATCAGCCCGCTGGGCGAGCTCACGGTGCGCTGGACGGCCGGGCCGGACGACGGCGAGAAGTACCTCGATCCGCAGGCCGGGCCGAGCGAGTTCGACGAGGGCGACCCGGTGGTTGGGGAGCCGGCCGGCCCTGAACAGGTCGGCCCTGAACATGCCGCCTTTGAACAAGCAGAGACCGCGGAGCCCGGAACGGAGGCGACAACGGCGTGACCGTCGAAGAACAGGCCCCGGAGGCCGCGCAGGTGGACGACCCGGCCGAGGGCTCGACACAGGACGAGCCGGCCTTCGTCGACGTGCACACGCTCCCGGGCGGCGCGCACGCGGCGGTCGAGGCGGTGCTCATGGTGGCTGACGCGCCGATCGGCGCGGACCGCATCGCCGCGGCGCTGAACCTGCCGCAGCAGGAGACCGACGACATCCTGCACGAGCTGGCCGACGAGTACGCGGGCCACCTCGGCTCCCGTCCGCGCGGGTTCGAGCTGCGCCGGACCGTTGACGGATGGCGCATCTACTCGTCGGCGGCGCACGCGGACCCCGTCGGACGATTCGTGCTGGACGGCCAGTCCGCCAAGCTGAGCCAGGCCGCGCTGGAGACGCTCGCGGTGGTCGCCTACCGTCAGCCGGTGACGCGTGGCCAGGTCAGCGCGGTGCGCGGGGTCAATGTGGACGGCGTCGTGCGGACGTTGCTGACGCGCGGACTGATCGCCGAGATCGGTCAGGATCCGAGCTCGGGTGCGGTTCTGTTCGGAACCACGGGATACTTCTTGGAGCGGATGGACTTCTCGTCGCTCGACGAGCTGCCTCCGCTGGCTCCGCACCTGCCCGACCTCGACACGTTCGAGGGCCTGGACGGGCTGGACTCCTAGCTGGATTCTCAGCCGGACTCCTGGCTGGGTTCTCAGCCGGACTTCGGCCCGACCCCGCAGGCAGGTCGCAGTGCCCTTCCCGACTCACCGAGAGACGTAACCATGAGCAACGAACGCCGCGGCGGGAGCCGCCGCGAATCCAGTGGTGGCCAGCAGCCGCGCCGATCCGACCACTCCGGCCATTCCGGTAGGGGTGGCGGCAAGAACTTCCGGGGCGGCAGCTCGGCCAAGAGCCGTGCGCAGGCGAACGCGCCGCGCCGCAGGCCCGCACAGCCCGTCGAGCAGGGCCGCGACGTCCACGTCGACGGCGGCGTGCGGCTGCAGAAGGTGCTCGCCCAGGCCGGGCTCGGGTCCCGCCGGGCGAGCGAGGAGCTCATCGCGAACGGCCGCGTCGAGGTGGACGGCCAGATCGTCACGGAGCTGGGCGTGCGGGTCGACCCCGCCACCGCCGTCATCCACGTGGACGGGCTCCGGATCCAGCTCGACCAGAACAAGGTGACCATCGCGCTGAACAAGCCGCTGGGCGTGGTCTCGACCATGGACGACCCCAAGGGCCGGCCGACCGTCGCCGATCTCATCAAGAACCGCGAGGAGCGGCTCTTCCACGTCGGCCGGCTCGACGCGGACAGCGAGGGCCTGCTGCTCCTGACGAACGACGGCGAGCTCGCCAACCGCCTGTCCCACCCGAAGTACAAGATCGCGAAGACCTACCTCGTGACCGTCGAGGGCGAGATCTACCCGCGCGTCGGGCGTGAGCTCCTGAAGGGCGTCGAGCTCGAGGACGGCATCGCCAAGATGGACGCGGTGCAGGTGGTCCAGCAGATCGACGGCTTCGCGATGCTGGAGGTCGTGCTGCACGAGGGCCGCAACCGGATCGTGCGCCGCATGTTCCAGGCCGTCGGGCACCCGGTGACGCGCCTCGTGCGCACCCGGATCGGCCCGATCCCGCTCGGCGACCTGAAGTCCGGCCGCACCCGCGTTCTGGGCCGCACCGAACTGGGAACTCTCATGGGTGCGGTTGACCTGTAACCTCGACCGCTGAGTGCTGGGTATTTGTGCCCTGGTACGCACTCCGGCAGCAAATACCCAGCACTCAACGGAAAGCGAGCGGGACTGTGACCAGCCCTGTTGTTGTGGCGATCGACGGGCCGTCCGGGTCCGGCAAGTCGAGCGTGTCGAAGGCGGTCGCCGCACGGCTCGGCCTGGCCTACCTCGACACGGGGGCCATGTACCGGGCGGCCACGGTGTGGAGCATGGAGACGGCGGACCTGGACGACGCCGCGTCGGTCGCCGCGGCGGTCCGTGCGATGCCGCTGGTCATGGGCCTGGACCCGGCCGCGCCCGGCGTCGAGCTGGACGGGCGCGACGTCGCCGTGACCATCCGCACCACGCAGGTCACGACCGCCGTCTCGAAGGTGGCGTCCAACCTCGACGTGCGGGCGGAGCTCAAGCGGCTCCAGCGCGAGATCATCGACCAGGAGTCGAGCGCCCAGGCGGTGTTCTCGGGCGGCCGGGGGATCGTGGCGGAGGGCCGCGACATCACAACGGTCGTCGCGCCGGACGCCGACGTCCGCGTGCTGCTCACCGCCTCGGAGGAGGCGCGTCTGCGCCGCCGGTCGCTCGAGGTGCACGGCGCGGCCGATGCCACGGCGGTCGACGCCACGCGGGACCAGGTGCTGCGCCGCGACCAGGACGACGCGAAGGTCACGCAGTTCCACGTCGCCGCCGACGGCGTGGCGACCGTCGACTCCAGCGACCTCGACTTCGAGCAGACGGTCGACGCCGTGCTCGCCGTCGTCGCGCAGGCCGAGACGGCGGGCAGCAGGGCCTGACCTGCGGAGCCTGACCGGGCAGGGCCCGACCTGCAGGGCCTGCAGGGCCTGCGGGCTCGGGGCCTGCAGGAGCGACGCAGGTCATACGGCCGCGAGTCGGCCGGAGCGCGTCAGGCCTGCGACAATGAGGGCATGACCCACGACCCCTCTGCATCTGAGGCTGCTGCGCTGGACGCGACGGCCCGAGATGATGCTGCCCTGGACGCCACTGCGCTGGACGCCGGGGGCCCGGCCGCACCCGACCTCGATCTCGCCGCAGCCCTCGCCGAGACCGAGGACGACGTCGCGCGCGAGCGTGCGCTGCGCGTCGGCCTCGAGGAGTTCGAGCTCGACGAGTCGGACCAGGCGCTGCTCGACTCCGAGTGGAGCGAGGAGGAGGCCGAGGCGGAGCAGGCGCTGCCGGTGCTGGCCGTCGTCGGACGCCCGAACGTCGGCAAGTCGACGCTGGTCAACCGCATCCTCGGCCGCCGCGAGGCGGTCGTCGCCGACAAGCCGGGTGTGACGCGCGACCGCGTGTCCTACCCGGCCGAGTGGGCCGGCCGCCGGTTCACGCTCGTCGACACCGGTGGCTGGGAGGTCGACGTCGCCGGCATCGAGTCCAAGGTCGCCGAGCAGGCCGAGGTGGCGATCTCCCTCGCCGACGCCGTCGTGTTCGTGGTCGACGCCACGGTGGGCGCCACCGCCACCGACGAGCGCGTGGTGGAGCTGCTGCGCCGCTCGGGCAAGCCCGTCGTGCTGTGCGCCAACAAGGTCGACGGCGCCTCGGGCGAGGCGGACGCCGCGTACCTGTGGGCGCTGGGCCTGGGGGAGCCCTACCCGGTCTCCGCCCTGCACGGCCGCGGTACGGGCGACCTGCTCGACGCGGCCGTCAAGGCCCTGCCGACGACGTCGGAGCACGGCACCCTGCGGCCCGCCGGCCCGCGCCGCGTGGCGCTCGTCGGGCGGCCGAACGTCGGCAAGTCCTCGCTGCTGAACAAGATCGCCGGTGCGGAGCGGGTGGTGGTCGACGAGATCGCGGGCACCACGCGCGACCCGGTCGACGAGCTCATCGAGCTGCGCGGCATCCCGTACTGGTTCGTGGACACGGCCGGCATCCGCCGCAGGGTGCACCAGACCAAGGGCGCGGACTTCTACGCGTCGCTGCGCACGCAGGCCGCCATCGAGAAGGCGGAGATCGGCGTCGTCCTCGTGGACGCGTCCGAACCGCTGACCGAGCAGGACATCCGCGTGATCCAGCAGGTCGTGGACGCGGGCCGTGCGCTCGTCATCGCGTACAACAAGTGGGACCTCATGGACGAGGACCGGCGCCCCTTCCTCGAGCGTGAGATCGAGAAGGAGCTGGTGCAGATCACCTGGGCGCCGCGCGTCAACCTGTCGGCCCGCACCGGCTGGCACAGCGAGCGGCTGGTCCCGGCGATCGAGCGGTCCCTCGCGTCGTGGGACCGCCGCGTCCCGACGGGCAAGCTCAACGCGTTCCTCGGCGAGCTCGTCGCCGCGCACCCGCACCCGCTGCGCGGTGGCAAGCAGTCGCGCATCCTGTTCGCGACGCAGGCCTCGACCCGCCCGCCGCGGTTCGTCATCTTCGCCACGGGGTTCATCGAGGCCGGCTACCGCCGTTTCATCGAGCGCCGCCTGCGCGAGACGTTCGGTTTCGAGGGCACGCCGATCGAGATCTCGGTGCGGGTCCGGGAGAAGCGCAAGCGCTGAGCACACGGAGACTCCGCCGCGATCCTGCTGGGTTGCGGCGGAGTTTTTTGTGCGCGCCGAGTTCGATGCCCACGATGTCGGTGAGTCGCGGTACCTTCGGGTCGTGCTTCCGGCCAGTATCCCCAGCCCCGATCCGGTGTGGTCCCAGATCCACCTGGGTCCGCTCACCATCCATACCTACGCCCTGTGTCTGCTGGCCGGCATCGCCGCCGCCGCGTACATCACCGACCGGCGTCTCCGCGCACGCGGAGCCGCCCCCGGGCTCGCCCTCGACATCGCGATGTGGGCAGTGCCCATCGGCATCGTCGGCGCCCGGATCTACCACGTGCTCACCCACCTCGGGGACTTCACCGGCCCTGGTGTCGACCCGTGGGCCTGGGTTCGGATCTGGGAGGGCGGCAACGCCCTGTTCGGGTCGCTCCTCGGCGGCGCCGTCGGCGTCTGGATCGGCTGCCGCCTGACGGGCCTGCGGTTCTGGTCGTTCGCCGACGCCCTCGCGCCCGGCCTGCTCGCCGCCCAGGCGATCGGACGGCTGGGCAACTACGTGAACCAGGAGCTGTTCGGCCTGCCGACCACGCTGCCCTGGGGCCTGGAGATCCGGTCGGACGCGCCGATGTTCCCGGTCGGGACTCCAGAGGGCACGCTGTTCCACCCGTTGTTCCTGTACGAGATGATCTGGAACCTCATCGGCATCGCGCTGCTGCTCACCATCGAGCGGCGCGTGGTCCGCCGCGACGAGGCACTGCTGGCCGACGGCGGCACGCCCGGCGCCGGTCTGCGCTGGGGCCGCATGTTCGGCCTCTACCTGATCTGGTACGGCCTTGGCCGTAGCTGGCTCGAGACCATCCGGATCGACCCGACGAGCGACGCTCCGCTGGGCGTCCCGGCGAATGTCTGGACGTCGGGGGTCGCGATCCTCCTGGGTATCGCGATCGTCGTGGTCCAGGGCAGGCGTCACCCGGAGCCCGAGCCTTCGGTGTACCAGCCGGGACGGGAGCCCAAGGACGAGGACACGGAGTCCGAGGGCGTCGCCGAACCCGAGAAGGGCACCGAGCCCGCAGGCTCGGCGGACGACGGCGGTTCGGCGAGCACCGTCTCCGACGACGCGGCGTCCGAGGGCGCGACGTCCGCGGGCGCGGACCCGAAGCGCAACCCCTCCGAGAACGGAGCCGCCGCCGAGCCTGCCGAGGCGAACGGCTCCTCCGACAGCAAGTAGCCCGCAGCTTCTCCTGCTGTGCACCAGTGAATCCGTGACCCCGTGGGGCTGTGACGTGCCTGTGCGCACGCTCACAGCCCCACGGGTTGTTCCACCGGGCGCGGATTACGGAGGATGAGGTCATGCCACCTTCGCGTCCCGGGGACACCTCTGCCTCGTTCCCGCTCGCCGTGGGTCGGCGCACCTGGTGGCCGGTCGCCGCCGTGCTCCTGGCCGTGGCCTGGGGCGGCAACGAGTTCACCCCGCTCCTCGTGATGTACCGCGAGCAGGGCGTCATGGGGCCGGTGACCGTTGACGCGCTCCTTGCCGTCTACGTGTTCGGCCTCGTGCCCGCGCTGCTCCTGGGCGGGCCGCTGTCCGACAGGTTCGGCCGCCGCCCGCTGCTGCTGCCCGCTGCGCCGCTCTCGGCGCTCGGGTCGCTCGTCCTCGCGCTGAACCCGGCGAGCCCCGTGGTGCTCTCCATCGGCCGTCTGCTCTGCGGCGTGGCGCTCGGTCTGGCCATGGCCGTGGGATCCACCTGGCTCACGGAGCTCAGCGCCGCCACCGGCGAGCGTGCCGCTGGTCCACGTCGGGGATCGCTCTCCCTGACCGCCGGGTTCCTCTCCGGGGCGGGGATCGCCGCGATGCTCGCGCAGTTCGCACCCTGGCCCACCCTCCTGTCGTACGTGCTGCACGCGGCCGGATCCCTGCTCGCGGGCCTGGTGCTGCTCCGCGTCCCGGAGACCCGCCGGCGCCTCCCACGCGACGAGCGAGCCCCGCTGCTCGACGATCTGCGCATCACCGCCGTCCGGAACCCCCGGTTCCTGCGGGTGGTGGTACCTCTCGCGCCCTGGGTGTTCGGCTGCGCCGGCTGTGCGTTCGCGGTGCTGCCGAGCCTGCTCACCGACCAGGTCGGCGGCTTCCCCATCGCCTTCGCGGGCGTCATGGCCATCCTCGCGCTCGGCTGCGGCATCGGCATCCAGGTCGTGGCCCGCCGGATCGACACACCGTCGTCGGCCCGTGCCTCCATCGTGGCGCTGACGATCGTCGGGGCGGGGATGGCGCTCGCCGGCTGGGCGTCCACCGCACTGTCGCTGCCGATCGGCGTGGTGGCGGCGGTGGTCCTCGGTACCGGCTACGGTCTCGCGCTCGTGGCCGGGCTGAGCGAGGTGGCACGGATCGCCGGGCCGGGCCAGCTCGCCGGCCTGACCGCCGTGTTCTACTCGCTGACCTACATCGGGTTCTTCGTCCCGATGGCGCTCGCCTGGCTGCGCGACACGTGGTCGTACGGCGAGATGTTCGGCTTCGGCACGGTCGCCGTTGCGCTGTGCCTGACGATCGTGGCGGTCTCGTCGCGCACGGCGCTCCCGGGCCGGCTCCGGCGTTAGGGCTTGAAGGCGGTCAAGCGGGTCGTTGGCTGCGGTGGTCGGATCTCGGGTCTGGGTGGCGCGCGAGGCGGCACCTGGTCCTTCGACTGCCAGGTCTGAGCTCGGCGGTCCCTTCGGCGGCGATCCCTCCAACGAGCGGTCATGCCCGGTAGCTTTCCGTTGGTGCCTGACTCGACAGCCCGTCCTGAGCGTCTGGCGTGCTCGTCCCGCCACCGCGACCTGAAGGGGTCAGGCGGCTTCGGGTGGGGCGTTGATGGGTTCGGGTAGGCGGATGCGGTGTCCGCGGGCGTCGGTGAACGCCCATCCGGTCTCCAGCAGGGCACCGGCCGGGGTGTCGGCCGTGGTGTCGGTGGCCGTGGTGCCGGTGTTGGTGGTGGTGGTTTTGCCGGTCCAGTGCATGGTGATGTTCTTGGTGTCGACGAGTTGGTGGTGGTGCCAGCACAGCAGTGCACTGTTGGTGACGGAGGTGTTTCCGCCGTCGGCCCGGTGGGTGATGGCGTGGTGGACCTCGCACCGGGAGGGTGGTTGGTCGCATCCTGGCCAGACGCAGTGCTGGTCTCGGGCGATGACGGCGCGGCGCATCTGCCCGGACACGGTGCGTTGCGCACGACCCACATCCAGGACGGCGCCGTCGGGTCCGAACACGATCCGGGTCACCGCACTGTGACACGCCAACCGGCGTATCAGTGCGCGGGGGGCGCGTTCGCCGGTCTCGGTGAACACCGGGCCACCGGTGGTCAGGAACCCGGTCATGGTTCCGGGCAGGGGGGTGTCCGTGGTACTCCAGCCACCCGGACCACCGGACGGGTCACCGGTCGGACTACCTGCTGGGGTTCCAACTGGGCTCCCGGCCGGGTTGGTGGCCGCGCTCGCGGCTGGGGTTCCGGTTGGGGTTCCGACCGGGCTTGCGGCCGCCGGGCCGGCGGTCACCGCCCCTGCACCAGCACCAGCACCAGCACCCGTGCTGGTGCTGGTGCTGACCCCAGCGCCCGTGCCATTGGTGCTGGTGCTGGTGGTGTTCGGGCCCGTGCCCTGGTGGCG